>CAZIGS010000033.1:0-8644 GCA_964538645.1 uncultured Rickettsiaceae bacterium | reverse complement strand
CCTGAAAATAGACTTTATATTATAGAAGATTTGCTATCAGCAGAGAGCGATATATATAGTTTTGTTGCAAAGGATATATATGCAGTGCTTGGTAAAGTGGAGCCAGATAATACAGTTCACGCTAATATTTATATACGCCCATGGATGAGCCTTATTTGGCTTGGGATGTTTATGGCGGCAAGTGGTGTCTTGATGTCTTTAGAGGGGCGAAGGGGTGTTATCACGAGCGAGTGAAGCGCTATACCAAGTTGCAATCATAAACTATGTTGTTGCTCGTCGTTCACCTACTAATTTAGTCTCCTGTGAAAAATGGCAATAACGTCGTCAATTTCGCGTGCTGCGGTACTCAAATATCATTTATATGCTCCGTTCCTCGCACACTCATTTCCTAGTACTTGCCTATTTTTGACAGGAGACGTATTAGCGTAATAAATTTATATTTATATTCATTCCTTCTAAGTTTTTCCATGCTTTATCAGTAGTATATATATCTACAAGGTTCATTTTGATAGCAGTAGCAATACATGCTCTATCTCCTAAAGATAAGCCTAGATGTTTTGTACTAGTCCTTAATAGGCCAGCTTCTATTGCGATTTCTTCAGTATATGGTATTTTGTTAAGTGTTAAATCATTTAAAATATCTCCAATTTCTTGCTTGTTAAATCCGAGATTAATAAGTGAGCTAACTATTTCACAGCATTTTACTAATGATAATCCAGTATATGGTATTAGATCTTCTATCTTCTGGTATCCTACCTCTTGTTTAACTACGGCGATAATGGCCGATGAGTCAAGCAAGATCTTTATCATCCAACCTTCTCATTTCATATAATTCTTCAAGTAAATCCTTGCCATTAGCATATTTCTTTATTCGTTTGCGAACTTCATCTACAGCAGCTTTGAATTTTATTATTTTTAATTTATCTTTAGCGGTAAGCTTCATTGTTTTATCTGGTAAAGATTTTGTTAAATGCTCTTTTTTATTTTGCATAATAAACCTCAATATATATTCTAAAATGAGGATATTATAAATTGCAAAACCAGTCAAGAATTTTTACTCAGCATTCTAAACTTTCTTCGCTCCCTTAGTTGTAGAATATTCAAAATGGAGGGCTTTGCCGTCAAACACTCTTTCATATGCGTGATGTAGAGCTATTGCGGCTTCGGAAAATCCAACTAGAATTAGTTTAATTTTGCCCTGATAATGTGCTATATCACCTACGGCATAAATTCCTGGAATATTTGTTTCTGAAGAAGATTGATTTACGCTAACATGAAAATGTTCTACTCCCAATCCCCAATTTTTTATAGGTCCTAAATCTGTAGCTAATCCAAAAAATGGCAATAAAATATTCGCATCTAATTCCTTCTCTTCACCATCTAGGTCTGAGACTATAACCCTGTCTAATATTCCATTTTTACCTTCTAATTTATGAAGTTGATATGGGACAATCAGCTCAATTTTGCCTTGTTTTTCTAGATTTGCGATTTGGTTTAAAGATTCAGGTGCTGCTCTGAATTTATCACGTCTATGTATTAGATAAATTTTCTCAGCAATATTTGCAAGATTTATTGCCCAATCTATAGCAGAATCTCCACCTCCTGCGATGGCTATTTTTTTTCCACGGAAATTTTCCATATTTTTTACCATGTAAAATACAGATTTTCCTTCATATTGCTCAAGATTTTCTAAAGGTGGGCGGTTTGGGGTAAAGCTACCAGCTCCTGCTGCGATTAATATTATTTTTGATTGAATTTCAATCCCTTTAGAAGTTATAGCATGAAATAATTTCCCATCATTTGTAATATTTTCGACCTGCTGACCTAAATGATATACTGGGTTAAATTTTTCATTTTGAATAGAGAGTTTTGTTATTAAATCCCCGGCAGTTATTTCAGGATATGCTGGTATATCGTAAATTGGCTTTTCTGGATATAAAGCGCTACATTGTCCTCCAATCATATCCAAGTTATCCACAATATGGCATTTCATACCAAGCATTCCTGCTTGAAATACAGAAAATAAACCAACAGGTCCTGCGCCTATAATTAATACATCAGTTTTATTCATATTCTTTCCTCATCATCCTAATGCTCTTTATCCTCATCCTCGGGCTTGACCCGAGGACCTATTCTATGTATTATGAATCCGAGTGTCAAGCATTGGGATGACGATTCGTGTAATGACGATAGAAGGTATAGGAAGGAAAATATGAGCAGTAATGAATTTGATTTAGTAGTGATAGGTGGTGGGCCTGCTGGATATACTGGTGCTATAAGAGCATCTCAACTCGGAATGAAAGTAGCATGCATTGAGAAAAGAACTACCTTGGGAGGTACATGCCTCAATGTTGGATGTATTCCATCAAAAGCTTTGTTAGATATGTCTGAAAAATTTGAAGATGCCAAATTGCATTTTGCGGATATTGGAATTACTGCTTCTAAGCTAGAATTAGACCTAAAAAAAATGCTTGAGCGTAAAAATAAGGTAGTATCAGATTTATGCAAAGGGATTGAAGGATTATTTACTAAAAATAAGATTACAAAATTTGTTGGCACCGCAACAATCTCTGGTCCAAATACAGTCAATATTTCTGATGGTACAAAATTATCGGCAAAAAATATTTTAATATGTACAGGTTCCGAAGTAGCTTCGCTTCCGGGAATAAATATTGATGAAAAAAATATAGTTTCCTCAACAGGTGCTTTAGAGTTTACCTCTGTTCCAAAACATCTGATAGTAATAGGTGGTGGATATATAGGTCTTGAACTTGGTTCAGTTTGGAGAAGATTAGGTAGCAAAGTTACAGTCGTAGAATTTTTCGATAAAATAGTTCCTGCGCTCGATAGTGAAGTAGGTGCGGCATTTACAAAAATTTTGGATAAACAAGGTATTGAGTTTATATTGGGTACAAAGGTAAATAAAGCTGTTAGTAAAAAAGATTCAGTAGAGCTTACTATCACTCCTGCAAACGGTGGAAAAGAAACTGTTATTACAGCTGACAAAGTCCTTGTTTCAGTAGGTAGAAAACCATTTACAAAGGATTTAGGTCTAGAAGCTTTAGGCATAAAGATGAATGAAAGAGGCTATATAATTGTAGACCAGCATTATAAAACAGGAGTGGGTAGTATTTATGCTGTAGGGGATGCTATACCTGGTCCTATGCTTGCTCATAAAGCAGAAGAAGAGGCTGTAGCCGCTGTAGAAATTATGGCAGGACAACATGGTCATGTAAATTATAATATCATTCCTAGCGTAGTTTATACATGGCCAGAGGTTGCTTCTGTAGGGCTTACAGAAGAGCAGGTGAAGGCTAATGGTACTCAATATAAAGTCGGTAAATTTCCATTTTTAGCAAATAGTAGAGCAAGATCTACAGGCTGCACAGATGGTTTTGTGAAAATCATAGTTGACAGTAAAACTGATAGAGTTATAGGAGCTCATATCATAGGTCCAGATGCTGGTACAATGATTGCAGAGCTTGCTGTTGCTATGGAGTTCTATGCTTCATCAGAAGATATAGCGCGTACATGTCACGCTCATCCTACTTTAAGCGAAGCTATTAAAGAGGCAGCTTTGGCAGTGGAGAAGCGTACGATAAATATGTAGTTGTGAAATCGTACGATGTATAACTGCGAAAAAAACCGAGGATAACACAGTGATATGTCACATAAAATTTTTACGGCTACAATATTATCTATCTTTCCTGAAATGTTTCCAGGGCCCTTAGGGCATTCTTTAGCTGGCACTGCTTTGCAAAAAAAGATCTGGGAATGTAATGTTATAGATATAAAAAAATTTGGTAGAACAAAGCATCATAATGTAGATGATGAGCAATATGGCGGTGGTAATGGGCTTGTAATGCGCCCAGATGTTTTAGGTGATGCTATCGATGAGGCGAAAAAGATCTCTGGTAGCAATAAATTATATTATATGTCACCTCGCGGGAAAGTCTTTAATCAAGGGCTTGCAAACGATATAATAAACGAGCAAAATATAATAATATTATGCGGACGCTTCGAAGGGATTGACGAACGCGTAATTGATGAGTATAATGCTACGGAAATTAGCATGGGCGATTTTGTTCTTTCAGGAGGCGAAATTGCAGCGTTAGCGGTGCTAGATGCCTGTGTAAGGTTGTTACCGGGGGTGCTAGCTAATCGCGATACTCTTGTAGAAGAGTCATTCAGCCTTAGTGGTGATATGAAGAATCTGCTCGAATATCCGCTATATACAAGGCCTCAAATTTGGCGAAATAGAGAAGTGCCTGAGATTTTACTCTCTGGAAACCATACAAAAATTAAAGACTGGCGTTTAGAAGAAGCCAAAAAAATTACAAATGCAAGAAGGCCAGATTTGGCAAATAAAGAATAGAGGAAATAAAATGGATGCTATAACAAAATTCGAACAAGAGCAGATACAAGTCTTAAGCAACGGTAAGGAAATACCTGATTTTAAAGCAGGGGATTCTGTTAATGTTGGTGTTCGTATTGTAGAGGGCTCTACAGAGCGTGTACAGGCTTATGAAGGTGTTGTAATAGCACGTAGAAATGCTGGAGTTAATTCCTCATTTACAGTTCGTAAAATTAGTCATGGCGAAGGTGTAGAACGTAAATTCAAGATTTATTCCCCTATGATCGCAAGCATCAAGGTAGTAAAACGCGGTATTGTAAAGCGCGCTAAACTATATTACTTGAGAGATAGGCGCGGCAAATCTGCGCGTATTAGAGAAAAATTGGATTTCCAAACTAAAGCTAGTAAAGCTGTACAAAATGTCGCTCCAAAAACAGCGCCAAAAAAAGAAGCTTCTGCAGCTGAATAAACCATCCCCGCTAAGCCGGGGATACATATAAAGCTTCATAATAATTTTTACGCATGTAAAAAAAGGGAAAAATGTCATCAAGTAAAATAACTTTTTTACTTCAACTTACAGACAGTGTATTGAAACTTGCGCAGGAAGCATTAACATCTACCGAAGATACAAAAAAATCTATCGTAGAAAATGCGTTGCACCAAATTACACATTTAGTTTCAGTGGCATCTTCAGAACATAGTATTGCTGCATCTAGTAATTGGCAACCACAATTTATATCTCTAGAGAATATTCACCTCTAGATCCAATTCGAAGAGATTCAATAGCACTACAGAAACAGTTCGTATTATAGAATCAGCATTAACTGAACTACACAGAGAACAACAAGAACTTCGGTATACAATAAGTGATATAGTAAATGATTATGGGGAAAATGACCCTACGGAACTATTAGGAAATAGTGATAGCGCTATTACTTCAGATAATGACGGTGAAGACTAATCCCACTTCCTTATAAAATCAGCGATGAGAGGGGCTATATGTTTTCTGAATTTGCTGCCACTAAATACCCCGTAATGCCCTACACCTTCTTGCATATAATATTGCTTCTTATTATCTGGAACATTATTGCATATTTCTAATGCAGCTTTAGTCTGACCAACGCTTGCGATATCGTCTTTCTCACCTTCTATACCAAGTATCGCACATTTTGTAATAGCGCTAGGATCTGCTTTGCGACCTCTTGAAACAAGGGTACCCTCTGCAAGAGAGAATTTCTTAAATACCTCTTTCACGGTTTGCAAGAAAAATTCCGCTGGTAAATCCATAACTGATAAAAACTCATCATAAAAAGCTTTTTGTGATTCAGCTTTTTCATCATCTTCAATAAGTAGATTTCTGAACATATCTATATGAGATTCCACATGTCTTTTCCAGTTTAAACTCATGAAACCGACTAACTGCATAAAGCCAGGATATACTTTTCTTCCAGCTCCTAGGAAATTATGTGGCACTTGTGTAATTGTATATTGTTTAAACCATTCTTGACTCAGGTCATTAGCGAAAGAACCAAGCTTTGTAGGAGCCTCACGGGCATCGACTGGTCCACCCATTAATGTAAGCGATAGTGGTACATCCTTATCTTTTTCGGCAGACATAATAGCAGCAGCAGCAAGAGCAGGAACTGTAGGCTGACAAACAGCCATAATATGGACATCAGGTGCTAAAAATTTTGTAAATTCTATAATATAATCGATAAAATCATCCATATTAAAGCTACCTTCAGATAAAGGTACCTGAGATGCACAAATCCAATCAGTGATATACACATCAGCATATGACAACATCTCTTGTACTGTGCCACGCAGTAAGGTTGCGTGATGCCCTGCCATAGGAGCTATTATAAGCAATTTAGGCTGTTTCCCTGTATATATTTTTTTATCAAAATGTACCAAGTTACAAAACGGTTTTTTAAGTACAATATCTTGCTCTACAGGATAGGATTTTTCATTCACCATAGCAGCAGTAATATTAAACTCTGGTTTGGAATATTTACGTGATATACGCTCTGCTATTTCTAATGATGCGCGCATAGTTTGGGCGAAATTGGAATTATAAAGGGGGTTATATTGGCTTTCGTACCATTCTTGCGCAGCTAGTATCGCATATCGCATTGGAGAGAGATTAGCTCTCGTGGATTCTAATAAATAATATAGTTGACTAGAGTTATACGAGTACATATCACACTTCGATTTAAATTTTGGAACATTAGTCACATATTGAATGGTAACATATCCTAATAATTTTATACACGGTAACTTCTATTAGTTAATAAATTCAGATTTGGTTGTGACATTTTTGTTCGCTTGACTCTTCCTTGTGAGTAGAATAACAGAGCATTTACAGATCACGGACTGGTCTGGATGTCCTTTTACTTATGATACGGGTGACCAGCTATAATAGATTTAGCTCTATATATTTGTTCAAGCAGAATAACTCTTGCTAGCATGTGAGAGAATGTTAAATCTGACAGAGAAATGGTTGCATTCGCTCTAGTTTTTACTTTATAGGATACCCCATAAGCACCACCTATTAAAAATGAGATTTTATTATTCTCTATAGTACGAGAAATGAATTTTGCAAAATCTATAGAATCAAATTTTTTACCTAATGGATCTAATAATATAACAAAATCAGAAGCAGAAATTTTAGATAATATTGCATCTGCCTCTGGTTCCATTATCTCAGGACCATTGATATTTTTCTTTATAATAATTTCATGAACAGACATGTCTTGCCTAAGCATTTTCATGAAATGCTCCGATGCTGCTACATATTCTGACGGCAGTTTACCTATTGCTATTATTGAAATTCTGGTCATAGTTTGCCTTATAAGTCATTGCGAGTTGATCATTATCCGCAAATGCTCTATTGTGACTCATTCCGAATCACGTTCACTAATTCCCTTCTTCTAATACTTCTTTAACTTTACTTGCAAGTTCGTTTAAAGTAAAAGGTTTAGCTAGAAAATGATGCTCATTTTGGTCAAAATAAGAGAGAGCTTCTTCTGCATAACCTGAGGTAAAAATAAATTTTATATGAGGATATTTTCCACGTATTTTTTCTACCATCTGTGGACCCGTGATACCTGGCATAATAACATCGGTTATAACAATACTAATATTATGACCTTCCGATTCTAAATAAGCCATGGCAGATTCTGCATCACTAGTATCAATGACTTCATATCCTTTATTATTTAGAGCATGAACCTCAAATAATCTTACAGGGGTTTCGTCTTCAACTATTAGAATTTTTCCTGTATGTTTTTTATCTTTCATAAGTAACCTATCCACTGGTTTAGCTTCTAGATCTGCTGCTAATTGCATATCTGAAATTTCTGTTTCTGCTATTTTCAAAAAAATGAAAAAACTTGTACCAACATTACGCTCAGTAGTAAATCTAATATGACCACCACTTTGCTTTACTATACCATAAACCGTAGCAAGCCCAAGACCTGTACCAGAAAAATGGTCTTTTGTAGAAAAAAATGGTTCAAATATACGATCCACTATTTCGTCAGGGATACCAGTTCCATTATCTCGAATCTCTACTAAGACATACAACCCATTTGCTATTGGCTCGTCTCCCAAAGGAGAATGATATTCCTTTTCTTGAAAATTGTCATCAATTTTTATATTAGAGGTTTTGATTATTAAATTTCCACC
Organism: uncultured Rickettsiaceae bacterium; assembly: GCA_964538645.1. Classification (GTDB taxonomy): domain Bacteria; phylum Pseudomonadota; class Alphaproteobacteria; order Rickettsiales; family Rickettsiaceae; genus JAYUHP01. Next base: position 603 of record CAZIGS010000033.1, on the reverse strand, counting down.
ATAACTCATAGCGTCTCTAGCATTGACCGCAAGATTAATAATAACCTGTTCAAACTGCCCTTGGTCAGCCATTACAGGCAATATATGTTTTCCATATTCGATCTCAAAATGAATTTTTTCACCTAATAATCTGCTTAAAAGATTTGATAATTCTACAAGCACATTATTTATATCAAGAACTTTAAGAGATAATACTTGCTTTCTTGAAAAGGCAAGTAGTTGGCGTACTAAACCTGCTGCTCTATTAGCATTTTGCTTAATCTGCATAATCTCATTAAATGATGAATCTCCAGGTGCATGGCGCAATAAAAGTAAATCACAAAATCCTATCATAGCCGTGAGCAAATTGTTGAAATCATGCGCTATAGCACCAGCGAGTTGTCCTATAGCTTGCATTTTTTGAGAATGAACATAATTCATTTTCAATATCTTATGCTCCGTAAGATCGAATATATTACATATAAAATGTAATTTATTTGATAATAATATAGGGGTAATATGCAAAGAGATAGTTTTGTAATGTTTTGGTATATAAAATTCTTGAGGACGCGTCACACCATATTTTTTTAATTCCTCTATCATCTTAGAAAATTTATGTTGTTC
>CAZIGS010000032.1:0-8762 GCA_964538645.1 uncultured Rickettsiaceae bacterium | reverse complement strand
AATCATACCAAACCCAACACAACCCTTGACAAATGATTTACTTCTACTTAGATTCTACTATAGCTTAAAACAGGATTATTCAACATGACAAAATCGAAATATAAATCAGTATTATTAAAAATTTCCGGTGAAGCATTAATGGGAGACAAAGAATTTGGTCATGATTATGATGTTGTAAAACGTATTGCAGAAGACATAAAAGAAGTCCTAGATATGGGTATCAAAGTCTGTGTTGTTGTAGGTGGAGGTAATATATTTAGGGGAGCTCAAGGATCAGCTTTAGGTATGGATAGAGCTGCCGCAGATTATATGGGTATGCTTGGCACTGTTATAAATGCTCTTGCACTGCAAAATATCATGGAAGCAATGGGGATATATACTAGGGTACTTTCTGCCATTCCAATGGTAACTATTTGCGAAACTTATATAAGACGCAAAGCAAAAAGACATATGGAAAAAGGACGTGTTGTTATATTTGCTGGTGGAACTGGCAATCCATTTTTCACAACAGATTTTCCGGCAGTACTCAGGGCTATAGAAATGAATTGCGATTTATTGCTTAAAGGAACACAAGTAGATGGAGTATATTCTGCTGATCCTATGACAAATCCAGAGGCTGTCAGATTTGGAGATATTACATATACTGAAATGCTACAAAACAACTTAAATGTTATGGATATGGCTGCGATTGCACTTGCACGTGAAAATAACCTACCAATAAAAGTATTTTCTATTAAAAAACATGGGGAATTTGCAAAAGTTATAAAAAGCGAAGGACAATATACTAAAATTCAAGGAGATTAATTATGGATAAAAAAGAATTGATTCAGGATTTAACCCATCGTATGGAAGGAGCGCTTAAAGTGCTCGATAATGAGTTAAAAGGCCTTCGTACAGGTAGAGCCTCTGCTCATTTGCTAGACCCAGTTGTAGTAGAAGCATATGGTGATAAAATGCCAATTTCTCAACTTGGCACTATTAGCACCCCTGATGCACGCACTATCAGTGTGCAAGTATGGGATAAATCTATGGTAAAAACTGTAGAGAAAGCTATAGCAGATGCCAATCTTGGTGTGAATACTGCTACTGATGGACAAGTAATTAGAGTCCCTGTTCCACCTCTTAGTGAGGACAGAAGAAAGGATCTAGTAAAACTAGGCCATAAATATGGTGAAAACACCAAGATTGCTGTACGTAATATACGTAGAGATGGTATGGAATCAGCGAAAAAATTCGAAAAAGATGGGGAAGTTTCAGAAGATGAATTGAAAAAGCTAGAAGACGAAATTCAGAAGCTAACAGATAATTTTGTGAGTAAAATAGACGAGCAAATTAAAATAAAAGAGCAAGAAATACTAAATATATAGATAGTCAAAAAAATTCTGCTATATTTGCTTTGTTTTGGAGTCATTCCCACGAAGGCGGGAATTTAGATAAATAAAGTTATGGATCCCCCTTTTCACGGGGATGACTCCATTTGTGCGAGACTAGAATAATAAACAACAAAAAAACCAAAGGAAAAACATGAAAAAACAACTTACTACTTTATTATTATCCGCAACACTCTTATCCTCAAGCATGGCATTTGCAGAAGATAAAGTCCTTGCAACTTACAAAGATGGTGATGTAAAAGAATCCCAGGTAATGACTCAGTTTAAAGAAGCTCTTCAGTCCCAGCCAGCTTTAAAAGATAAGAAATTTTCCGATTTAGACCGTAATATGCAAGAAGCATTGCTACGTGGTTATATTAATTCTAAACTTTTGGAAAAAGAATCAACAAATTCTAATGTTGAATCATCAAAAGAATTTCAAGAGAAGCTTTCTAATGTAAAAAAGCAATTAGTACAGCAAGAAATCGTTGATAAATATCTTAAAAATGCCGTGACAGAGAAGATGATAGATGAAGAATATAAAAAACTTGCTGATAATCTAAAAGGCAAAGAAGAAATCAAAGTAAGTCATATTTTAGTTGAAACAGAAGAGACAGCAAAAGATGTTAAAAAGCAGCTTAACAAGGGAGCAAAATTTGCTGATATTGCTCAGAAATACTCAACAGACCAGTCAAGTAAAGCTTCTGGTGGAACACTTGGATATGTTATGCAAGGTCAGTTAGTGCCAGAATTTGAGCAAAAAGCCTTCTCAATGAAAAATGGTGAAATTTCTGAACCAGTAAAAACTCAATTCGGATGGCATATCATTAAGCTTGAAGATAAGCGTAAAGCTACAGTTCCTTCAAAAGATGAAGCAAAATCGGCTATAGTAAATAAATTAAACCGTGATGCTATGGAAAAATTCTTTGAAGATTTATCAAAGAAAGCAGATGTGAAGATTAATCTATAATTTTCTCAGAAACGCGTAATTCATTTCTGAATCATCCCGGCGTAGTCTGGGATCTGATCACCTGTCATTGCGAGGAGCGCAACGACGCGGCAAGTCCACATCACCAAGTTCCTTTTTCGTACTTGCATGGATTGCTTCGTAGCTGTGCTTCTCGCAATGACGCTGTAATTGCTATTTTTCCAGAAAGCTTTAAAGCTTTTCAAAGGCAGGTAGTTTTTTACTGTCTTGTGTTTTGTTTTGTTGATTTGAAAATTTCTCAGATAATCCTTGAACAGATATTCCTTTTAGTCCTATAGATTGAGTTATAGCTCGCATTTCTTTCAGGGATTCTGATGTTAATGCTGGCTGCCTTATTGCTGAAGCGAGATTTCTAATCCCTACCACAGCAGATTTGCCTTGAACATTTTTTTCGCTTTCATTAGCTAGATCCAAAGGAGTTTTGCCAGCAATATTTAAGGCATTTACGTCAATTACCAGCCCATCTTTTCCATGTTTTTGTATATAAATAGTTATAGTATCAACGATAGAGTGATGCCCATTACTAGCTGCTAAATGTAAACAAGTATTTTGATTTCCATCTGAACTAGTAAGCAAAGCACCTTTTGATTCCTCTAATAATTTAGAAAAAACTTCTACATAACCTTCAGAAGAGGCTTGGAGAAAAGTTTTTTCTTTAACATCTGGCATAATCTAACTCGTACACTATATATTTGCAACGCAAGGGTATTGTAGCATATATTAACGGATTAGTTAACTATAAATTTTTTTTATAATATTATAGAAAAATAAATGTGGGATTTTTATCGCTAAGTAGGAAGATGTGGATCGGAGATATAAAAATGTACCACCCCTACTAAGTAGAGATGGTACATGCAGTAGTAATACTACTATAGTAAAGGAACAAATAATATTAGTTTGAGGTATCCTCAAAATCACCTTTATCAGCACTATAAGATGGTAAACCAGCTGGATTTGTGAAAGGATCTTCTGCGGCAGCAGCTGGTGCTATAGTAAGATCTTCCATTAAAGCAGATACATCAGCAGTTGCTGCGTCTTTAGCCGCAGACTTTGTATATCCTTCTTTTAATCTTTTGGCAAAATCAGATCCTCCAAACGGCTCTGCTTTCTTAGAAACTTTAGATTTTGGAGCTTCTGGAGCAGCTTCATCAGCAGTTGCTTCTTCCACATCTGCAGGAGCAGCGTGAGGACCCTGCAAAGTAGCAGCACATTCTTTATAAATAGAGCTCCCGATTTTATTAATAACTTCAGAAGAAAAACCTTTACCTTGTTCTGCTGCAACAATTACTGCAGCTTTAGAAGCAAGTTTAGTAGCTTGCGCAATATTTCCAGATTCAATTGCTTTTTCTAATTTTGATTTACCATCAGATTCTGGTTTTCTAGGATCCCAATCTTTTTGCCATGCAATCATAAACTCAAGCAATAGTTTAGCTTTTGGATCTTTACATTGATATGCTTTTTCGAAAATGGTATATCCATAGCCACCTTCTCTATATCTTTCTAATCCATTCATAGTAAATTTCTGCTTAAATTTTAGGGCTATATCATCTGTTATTGGTGCTGTAGGACGAAGCTCAAATGTAGAGACCATATCTACATATGATATAGCTAAGAAATTGACATTCCTTATATTTTCTGGAACAGTTTTGCTTAATCCCATAAACAACATGGCATCTAATTCAGATTTACCTTGAGATATAAGGCCAGCTTCTATTGCTTTATACTTTGCTAAATCATCTATAAGTTCTTGAGGTGCACCTTTATTTGCTAGAAAACCATCAGGATAATTTCCATCAGCAGCTTCTAAAAAAAAATCCATATTTCGTGATTGTGACATAATAATATCCTATACTTGATTAATATTAGTGTATATTATAGCATTATTTATAAAATGCAATATATCTTTTTACTACGCAAATTCAAAAATGTACCACCTTATTATAAGCAGCAAGAACAGATTCATGCATCATTTCTGATAAAGTTGGGTGGGCAAAAATAGTATGCATCAAATCTTCTTCTGTTGACTCGAGATTTTTAGCTATCACATAACATGTTCTTTTTCTATAAGAACAGTTTTTTTGCCAAGCTCTGCTGCTCTAATTGCTGCAACATATCCACCAACTATTATCATATTCTTCCATTATTTTATCCTATTGTTTCCGCGCCCTTATTATGCTTCACATGCTGATCTAACTCAGCTTCCATAACTCGCTCAAGTAAGGCTTTCTTCATTGAATTATCATCTCCATTGGATCTACACCACCATTAATTATAGAGTCTAAGATATCTAAAGATAAATATTCTGGATATTTTGATTTATTATTTTTGATAGACTTAGTTGTTGTAGTAGACATATTTTTTCTCATAAGTTTAAGTTAATATAGCGCAGGTTTCTATCCAAAACAATCAGCGAAATTTGACTCTCTTTATTGGCCATTTCTCAAATTGTTTAGAAACATGCTTTCCCTTAAACTGACAGATTTAAAATTCTGACACAGCTCCAACTTCTTTTACCTCATAATTATCTGAAGAGGCAGGACTAGGATTATCAAATATATGCTCAAATCTATCATAAGCTAGATTCATATTTGCGATCATTCCTTCTAATGCGTTCTTAAGCTCTTCTCCATCTTTTGTAAGTGGCATTTTTTTAATATTTTCATACAAATTTCCCAATTTTGTTCCTGGAAGACAGAACATTTTAAATGTAGCTCTTTCAAACATCATGACTCCTGGGTGCTGAAAAGCAGGATTTAGCTTCATAGCATCAATTATATCTTTGACCCCTTGAGTGAAACTTTCAACCTCTTTTCTAATTAATTCATGGTCCTGCATATATTTTACCATTGTACTCCTAGAGAAATTTTCAGATTTGCTATCTATAGACTTACTTGAATCAATAATGTGCTCCATGATTGTTTTGTATAATTTCTTAACTTCTTCTTTGGCGATGTGAGTTTGGGACATAGTATACTCCTTTTTATATATTTAATAAATTTACTTTCCTAATAAAAGTAACGACATAGAAAAATATCTATTAAAGAAAATTAGTACAAAATGTAAGTTTTTGCAATAAAATTATCTGCTAGATCCTTGAATCCACCTATTTTTTACTACGCAAATTGGCATTGCTCACCATATATAGATCAAGTCATTGAGAGGAGCGATGAAGAGATAACAATGTTGGAAGCCAGATATGTCTTCAATATCTATATATGGTAAGCAATACCTGCAAATTCAAAAATGTACCACCTTGTTATAAGCAGCAAGAACAGATTCATGCATCATTTCTGATAAAGTTGGGTGGGCAAAAATAGTATGCATCAAATCTTCTTCTGTTGACTCGAGATTTTTAGCTATCACATAACCCTGAATTAGCTCTGTCACTTCGCTACCAATCATATGAGCCCCAAGAAGCTCTCCTGTTTTGCTATCAAAAATTGTTTTAATTAGTCCCTCTGGCTCACCTAAAGCAATAGCTTTTCCATTAGCCATAAATGGGAATCGACCTACTTTAATATCGAGCCCCGCTGATTTAGCCCCGTCTTCTGTAAGACCAACGCTAGCAATTTGTGGGTTTGAATATGTACAGCCTGGGATATTGCTTTTTACTATTGGATGAGGTTTTAGTCCAGCTATATGCTCTGCAGCAATTATACCCTCATGACTCGCCTTATGCGCAAGCCAAGGCGCTCCTGCTACATCTCCAATTGCATAGACCCCTGGTTCTTCTGTAGCACAGAATTTGTTGGTTGTAATATGACCGCGATCTAGCTTGACTTTTGTATTCTCCAAGCCAATATTTTCAGTATTAGCAATAATCCCAACAGCCATAATTATTCTATCAGCTTTCAACTCCTGCTTTTTACCCCCTATCTCTAAAGAAAGACTCACCGAGTCTTTGCCCTTTGTAAGCTTCTCTAATTTACTCCCAAGCAGAAATTTTACTCCATGTTTTTCAAATGATTTTTGAGCTAATGTAGATATTTCTTTATCTTCTACAGGCAATATCCTATCCATAGCCTCAACAACTGTAACATCTACTCCTAAAGCATTATAGAAAGATGCAAATTCAATACCTATAGCACCAGAACCTACTATAATAAGAGATTTGGGCATAAAATCAGGAGTCATTGCTTCTTTATATGTCCAAACTAATTTACCATCCGCTTCAAAACCTGGTAACTGTTTTGCTCTTGCACCAGTAGCTATAATAATATTTTTTGCTTTAATGGATGATTTGGAGTCATCTCCATGCAGGCCCGGATCCAGTACTTCTACTACTCCCTTCCCCATAATTTTGGCCATCCCTGATAAGACTGTAACTTTATTCTTTTTAAGCAATCCACTTACACCGATAGATAATTGTTTTGATACATTTCTAGAACGTTCTATTATTTTCTTGATATCAAATTTGACATTTTTCACTTCAATACCAAACTCGTCTGCTCTATTTATAAGATGTAGAACTTCTGCTGATCTAAGTAATGCTTTAGTTGGAATACATCCCCAATTTAGACAAATACCACCCAAATGTTCTTTTTCTATAAGAACAGTTTTTTTGCCAAGCTGCGCTGCTCTAATTGCTGCAACATATCCACCAGGCCCACCACCTATTACTGCTATATCATATTCTTCCATTATTTTATCCTATTGTTTATCATTATATTTCGTCATCCTCGGGCTTGACCCGAGGATCCATTTTCATTGTTGTGGGTCCTCGGGTCAAGCCCGAGGATGACGAACATAGTGTTTACTTCCCTATACAGAAATTCTTAAAAATCTCCCCTAGTATTTCTTCTATTTCTATTTTTCCAGTAAGTAAACTCAAATGCCTAGCTGCTATTCTTATATCTTCTGCAGCCAATACTAAATCACCTCTCAAATCACAGCCATCCAAAGCAAGTTTAGCAAGGGAAATTTCGCTTCTATGACGCTCACGTGTTATCATAGTATTATTACCAACTCCAGCAAGATTTTCTGATTTTTCTATAATAGCATCAAGTAACTTATCCATTCCTAAAGCTTTTTTAAGTGATATTGGAACTATTTTATGTCCATAAATTTCCGTAATACCAGCATCTGCTAAGTCTATTTTATTTACCAGAATTATACTATTCTCATCTATCAATTCTAAAAGTAGATGTGAGATTTTATTTATATCTCTTACATCAAGCATTATAAGTTTTATATCAGCATTTCTAGCAGCTCTAATTGCACGCTCAATACCTTCTTTTTCTACATTATCATCAGTATGACGAAGGCCGGCAGTATCTGCAAGAATAATTGGATAGCCACCTATGTCTAAATGAGTTTCTATTACATCACGTGTTGTTCCAGCTATATCTGATGTGATCGCAACATCACGTTTAGCCAAGTAATTTAGCATTGTGGATTTCCCGACATTTGGCTCACCAATTACTGCCATAATAATACCATTTCTAAGACGTTCACCTCGCCTATTATCTTCTAACATTTTGCCTAAGGAAAGTTTTAAATCATCTATCATTTTTATAGAATGATCTAATATTTCTTCTGGAATATTTTCATCTGGGAAATCTATATATACTTCTATTAAAGAAAGAATTTTGAGCAAATCATTTCTCCAATCACTACATATTTTTTCGAATTCTCCACTCATATGAAGCATGGCATGACGATGCTGAGCAGAAGTTTCTGCATCTATCAAATCAGCAAGTCCTTCAACTGCAGTTAAATCCATTTTACCATTTAAAAAAGCTCTTTTACTAAATTCACCTGGTTCAGCAAGTCTAATTTTATACGAAAAAAGCTCGTGGTATAATATTCTGGTTACAGCAATACTTCCATGAGTATGTAACTCTACTACATCTTCACCAGTAAAACTATATGGTGCTTTAAAATAGACTACCATAGCATGGTCTATTAATTGCTCTCTGGCAGAGGGCTGCAAAGATACTAAATCACACAAATATAATCTATTCGGTTCGAAATTTTCTTGTTTTGTAAGTTTTTGTGCTATTGAAAGAGCCTGATTACCTGATATACGAATTATTGCAACACCCGCTTTACCTCTAGCTGTGGCGGATGCAAATATTGTATCACGTGTAATTGGTTGGGTCATAGTTATACCGTCATTGCGAGTTGCTCCAATAGAGCATATGAGGATTGGAGCCCCGAAACCTATTTCTAAGAAGCAATATTCCTAGTAGCAGAAGGTAGCTTAAGCCTCATACCATCGAGCTCTTCTGTTATTATAATTTGACAGCCTAATCTTGAGGTATGAGTTAATCCGAAAGCTAAATCCAACATATCTTCTTCTGCTTCTACAGGAGCTTCTAACATATCATAATATTTTTTATCTATAATAACATGACATGTAGCACAAGCTAAAGACCCGCCACAAGCACCTTCAATATCAATAT
>CAZIGS010000031.1:0-8877 GCA_964538645.1 uncultured Rickettsiaceae bacterium | reverse complement strand
GGTACTGACATAGCTGGAAGACCAGCTAGGCTTGCAGGAATGGTAAATATATCATTTAAGTACATAGCTACAGGATCATCCTGCTTTTCATTCATACCGAATGCAACAGTAGGAGCAGTTGGTAATAATATTGCATCTACTTTTGCAAAAGAATTATTAAAATCATTCGCCATAAGTCTTCTAATTTTTTGAGCTTTTGTATAATAAGCATCTCTAAAACCTGATGAAAGCACATAAGTTCCTATAAGGATCCTACGCTTCACCTCTTGTCCAAAACCTTGGCTTCTGGTCATCTCATACATTTCATCTAAAGACATATTATCTGTCTCTGACCTATGAGTATAGCGAACTCCATCATAACGAGATAAATTAGAAGAAGCCTCGGCAGGTGCTATCACATAATATACAGGAAGAGCATATTTTGCTGTAGGAAGGGTTATATCTACTATTTCCGCCCCCTCAGATTTCATTATATTTATAGAATTTTGCCACATATCTAAAACAGATTGCTCAATCCCTTCATTACTCATAAGATCAACTGGAATACCTATCTTCATACCCCTCACAGATTCACGAGTAGCCGCCATTAAATCTGGTACAGGAAGATTTAAAGAAGTAGAATCTTTCTCATCAAAACCCATCATTGCTTCTAGCATCAAAGCAGAATCTTCTACAGATCTAGTAAGCACTCCGGCCTGATCTAATGAACTCGCAAAAGCCACCATGCCATATCTAGAGCATCTACCATATGTTGGCTTAACACCTACAATACCTGTGAAAGCAGCAGGCTGGCGTACTGATCCACCCGTATCACTACCAAGTGCAGCCATAGATACAAAACCCGATACAGCAGCGCTAGATCCTCCCGAAGAACCACCTGGTACTAAATCTTCTCCATTTTGCCCTTTCCATGGACTAATCACATTACCAAAATAGCTGGTAGTATTTGATGACCCCATAGCAAACTCATCCATATTAGCTTTACCAAGCATAATAGTACCATGATCAGCTATATTTTGACTTACCGTAGATTCGTAAGTAGGAACAAAACGCTCAAGCATTTTCGACCCAGATGTAGTACAAATATCCTTTGTACAAAACAAGTCTTTAACAGCAACAGGGATACCTTCTAACTTACGCATTTCACCTTTTGCAATACGCTTATCTGAGTCTTCAGCTTGACGTAAGGCATGTTCTTGAGTAGGCGTAATGAATATATTGAGATTCTTATGTTTTTCCATCTGCTCTATATGAGCGGTTGTCAAATCTTTAGCTGAGATTTCTTTTTTCTTTAGAAGCTCGAGCGCTTCGGTAATTTTTAGCTTTATTAATTCAGACATTATTCTACCACCTTTGGAACTACAAAACATTTAATCTCTTTAGCGAGTGAGCTAGATTTACCTGAAACATTTGCGAATAGTTTATCCTCTATATTACCTACTGTCACTTTATCTTTCCTTAGCCTAAGATTCATATCTACGACAGAAGTAAGAGGTTCTATACCATCTGTATTTACCTCTTGCAGCTGCTCTATAAGCCCTATTACATTTTGCAGCTTACTTCTAACAAGCTCTATTTCATTATCTACAAATTTAATCTTACATAAACGCGATAATTGTTTAATTTTTTCTAAACTGATCATTTAAATAACTTTTTTGGTTGTGTTATGTGAAAAGGTTGTCATTGCAAGAAGAGCCATAGGATGGACGCGGCAATCCATTACATCATGGAAAATCTTTATGGACATGGATTGCTTCGTCGCTACGCTCATCGCAATAACGATCATCTCTGTCGGAGATTAGAATTTGTTGATACCACAGCTAAATCAAGCACTGTAGAATTTTTTTTATCAAAATAATTAGAAACTATATGAAGCACTCTATCTAAAAACTCCTTCTCTATTTCTACCACAGCATTTTTTTGCATAAGCTCTATACGTTCTTTGGCAGAATTGCGGGTGTATTCTATCGACTTTTGAAATTTTATGCAACGTTCTTCAAATTTTTTTTCTATTTCAATCTCTGCGATCTTAATTGCTTCTGCGTGATGTATTTCTATAAGATGCAAATCTTCTTTCAGCTCTTCTAACTCCTTAGCGGCATTTTTTTTTGCTGCAGAAGCAGCGTTGATATCAAATCTTATTTGTTTTATACGTTCATCTAAAAAATTCAATATAGCACGCTTAATAGGTCTATACCCAATTACTACAAAAACTACAAAACAAATTGCAAGCCAGGCTGCTTCATCTAACATAATTTTACGATTTTATCAAATTTTTCAACTCAGTATCAGGTATATCTATATTTGTAAGCTTATATATCATATGCTTAGCAGACTGAATAACCAACTCATTCATTTTTTCTTCTGCAAGAGTTTTTCTTGTAAATTCGCCTACTTCCTTTTCAGCTTCTTCCAAAGCATGGTCGAGTTTTTTCTGAAGCTTTGACTGTAAGTCTTTGCAATATATGTCATATTTCAAATCCGTAGCCTCTTCCAATTTTTTGATAAACTCAGTTGTGGCAAGAGCTTTGTCCTTAGCTTCAATTTTCATCTTGGCAATCTCAAGATCTACCATACCAACAAAACTATAGCTCTCATCCTTAAAGTGAGATCTAGCACTTATTATTGACTGCAGCATAGGAACAACCAAAAACCTTATGGAAAGATAAAAAAGAGTGAATAATACTGCTAGCCAGAATAGCTGAGAAATGAAATATGTTGTATCTAGCTGTGGCATTCATAAAACTCATGTAAAAATAAGCAACATAGCTATTACAAATGAAAATAGCCCCATAGCTTCAGCAAGACCTGCTCCTATAAAAGCCATACGTTGCATTTGGTCACTAGCAGAAGGATTACGAGCTATAGAACTTAGAAGCGAACTAAAAATATTCCCCACCCCCAAAGCGGCTCCAAGCATTCCAAAAGCCATAAGACCAACTCCAACAAATTTTAAAGACATAGCATCCATTATATTACTCCCCAAATATTATATTACACAAACAAGTTATAATGCCCAAAATTCATTCTCAAATTTGCTGTACAAATTGAATTTCAGGACAAGTCTGCGCAAGCGTATACTTAATACGCGGTAAAGACAAGATCCACAAAATTGCTTTTGTGCGGCTGATTTCAGAATGAGTCAGTGTAAATTTACTGCATCGTTCAAGTATACACAAGACAAAATTGTAAAAATATATGCCTGTAATATTGCAACAAATATTTCAAACCCTATTAGAACCACTACAAGCGGTATTGGAAGTGGTTTTAAAAACACAGCCATCACTACCACAAAACCTACTAATACCTTAAGCAAAACATGCCCAGCAATCATATTTGCAGCTAAACGCAGTGAAAGACTAACGGGACGAGCTAAATAGGCAAATAATTCTATTAGTATAATAAGTGGTGCCAGCCATGATGGTGTACCTCTGGGTAAAAACAAAGATAGAAAATGAAGCCCATGTTTCCAAAAGCCTATAAAAGTCACTATTGTAAATACAAGAATTGCCAGAGCAAAGGTAATTATAATATGACTTGTAACTGTAAACCCATATGGTAGCATACCAAATAGATTACATGCTAAAATAAAAAGAAACAAAGAGAATATGAATGGCGAAAAACCTCTACCCTTACTGCCAATATTTTGATCAATCATGTCAGTAATCATATTATATAAAACCTCAACCATAACCTGCATACGCCCTGGTATTATGGCTTTTTTTCTTAAAGAATATAAGGCAAACAAGACAGTCACCGTAGCGGCTAGAACCATATAAAGACTGGAATTAGTGAAACTAATATTATAGCCAGCAAAATCAAGCTCTATAAGAGGCTTTATTGTGAATTGTGCTAAAGGACTATGCCCATGAGTCATTTACTTACCTTTTGATATATCATTCTCAGCGATGCAAAAACACCAAGTATAGAACATATAATAGTAAATACAGGTCTTAGCTGCAAGAACTTATCTAAATAAATTCCTAAAAACAAACCAACTAAGATACCAGCTAGTAAGTCAGTCGCAATAGAAAAGGGACTAATATTTTGCACTGATTGATTCGAGTCATTTGATTTTGGTTGTATCTTTTGCGGCATCATTTGACTGCTTGTTAGTGTTTCCATTCTTTTGCATTAACGCATCTTCAATTGCCTTTGATAGACCTTCTGCACTATAAGCGCCTTTATGCATTTTACCATCTACAAAAAACGCTGGAGTGCCTATAAAACCTGGAACAGTAGATATAGTTCTAGCATTATTCACCAGAAACATTGTCGTTACTGAATCTGCCAAGCATTCCGCATATTTCTCTCTTGTAACCCCTGCAAGCTGCCCCATATTCCCTAATATTTCTCTATAGTTTTTATTAAATGCCCAATTTTCTTGGGAAATATATATCACATCAAAAAGCTTTAAAGGATCTTGTTCGTTTTTATAACATCTACCCAAAATTGAGGCATCAAGATCTTGCTTATTGGCTACAAATTCCCTGAATATATAAGCTATCTTACCTGTTTCTATATATTTTTTTCTAATCTGAGGCAATATCTCCTTATGAAAATAAGAACAATGCGGACATGTTGGCGATGAATACTCAATCACTACAACAGCAGCATCCTTATTACCTAGTACTAAATCCTTGTCCTGAATTTTAAAAAGCTCAACCTGATTCAGAGCAGCTTGCGCTAACTCATCTTTATTCTGAGTCAATGGAGTAGTAGGAGTTACAGATGTGGTATCCCCCTCTGCTTTAGGTTTTTCTTCATACGAGTTTGCATTGCTCTGTTGTTGCTCAGATTTTTTATGATCAGTCTCTGAGCAAGAAGAGAGCAGAATAGCCGAAAAAAATATAAAAATTGATGTGTATAGTATCTTATAATTCATATCTTATACCTAAAAATATACTATGTGATCTTAGAGCTACTTGACCTTCTTTAACAGATGCCTTCAAACCTTTGGTTTTGCCATAATCAGTATATATGTAACCAGTTTCTAAAGCGGCTCTATTTGTTAGTTCAAAACTTGCACCTAATATAGCACTATATGCAAAATTATATTTATATTTGGAACTAGCCGCCATTTTTGACTCATCGTTATAATATGTTATCTTGTGCCTTATTCTTGAACCACCCACTCCAACACCTGCAAATAATTTAGTTATGTCTAAATCTACAAGATCTATCACACCTCTTACCATTATAGCATCAGCATAGGCTTTTACATGTGTCTCATTGCTAGATTTTGCGCGTTTGAATACAGCAGGTAATATATGTGTATATACTAGTTCTGTTCTTATATTATCGATTACACTAATACCAAGACCCACATCAAAAGCTGCATTGAGTTTTTCTTTATGTTTATAAGTTTCAACTTTTACATTGTTAAACTGACTGGCTAATAAATCGCCTTTAATATAGAGCGGCGAATTGAAGATATCAGCGAAAGTACTTGTAGATATAGCAGCTGTTACAATTGTTGTTAGTAGGATTTTCTTCATTTTTTGTCCTTTGATTTTAGATATTCGTCATCCTCGGGCTTAGTCCTAAGGAACCATTTTATTAATTGTGGATCTTCGGCATAAAGCCGAGGATGACGGTAAAATTAATCACTCAATAGAAGTATAATCAATCAAATAAAAAAAGGAAGGGTTTTACCCCTTCCTCTTATTATTTTTAAACTCTTATGCTTTAATGGCAATTAGATATCAAATCTTACACCAGCACTTAAGTTATGAGAACGTACAGCAACTTTTCCACCAGCATCTTTTAATGCTTTTGTTTTGCCATAATCTCTGAAGCTATAACCAACATCTAATGTTACACCATCAGCTACTGCGAAACCAGAACCTAAGTGAGCACTCCAAGCCATGTTGTTCTTGTTTTTAGCTTTTGCTGAGTAACCAGCAATAGCAGCAGAACCAGTCTCTGTGAATTTAGCACCAACTTGTGCCCAACCTAGACCAGCACCAGCATATAATTTCGCTACACCTAAATCAGCAAAATCAACAAATCCTCTTAGCATCAAAGCTTGTGCATTAACTTTAACTTTTGAGCTGTAATTTGTTTCAGAATGTTTCAGTTTTGGATTGAATACATAATTGTAAACAAGTTCTGTTCTCATGTTGTCCATAACGCGGTAACCAGCACCAATATCAAGACCCATATCATATTTGCTTTTATGTGACATACCCCAAGCTGATACTTTGTTGAATTTGCTACCGTTTACGTCAGCTCTTAGGTAGAAGCTATCTTCTCCCATTCCCATTTCTGCGAAAGCAGAAGTAGAGATCGCAGCTACTGCTGCTGTTGTTAATAAAATCTTTCTCATAATTTTCCTCTAAACTTAAATTGAACCAAAATTCAAGCGCACAAACCAAACAGCGTGCAACTTGAGAGTTTTATAACATATTTCATATACAGGAGTAAACGCTTGATTGCTTTTTGTGTCTATTTTGTACTCGATAAATCAGCGTATGTTACAAAAATATCACAAAAACTATCCTAGAGTTAATAGTTTATAACAAGTTAAGCGGTTAAGGATTAATCGATGTGCCACCAAAATACCACAATGTTACTCAGACCTTACATCTAAAGCCTTTGGATCAAACTTAACCGCTACGCCATTCTGGACACGCTCATAAAACAAAAGCTCTTCCATAAGCCCTTCTCGGATTTTTTCTATTATATTATCCTTAGATGTTTCCATTTTGCGCTTAGCATCTTTGTCAGAAATAATATTACGTACGACAAATATATAGGCAGAATCTTCGCTAACAAATGGCCCCACAACCATCCCCTTATCGGAAGAAAAAATTGCCACTAGCATCTCTGCAGGAAAGGTTTTGATATTAGCAAGGTCAGATCTTTCAAATGATTTACCAGTCTGTATATTCAGACCAAACTCACCAGCAGTTTTGTTAAAACTGGCAGCATCTGCACTAGAAGCGCAATCCTGAATTCTCTTTAAACTCTCTTGTCTATAGGCGAATAATTTATATTTTGCTACCACATCTTGCTTAACAGCAGCAAACTCTAACGGAGCCTCACGTACATGTTTAGTAACTTCAAACAATATCACACCATCATCCTTATTTTCTAAAGGATAAGACACTTCATTTTCAGCCATTTCATAAATATGCGAAATAAAACTAGCAAAAATTCCACCAGCCTTACTATCAATATTTTGTGCATTCAGATTCTTCTCACATATACGCTTCAGTTTATATTTGTCTACTATTTCAGATAAGGTTGAACCACCTGCAACTTCGTCCTCTAGAGATTTAGAAATTTCCGATACCCATATGTCAGTTTTATGCTTTTCTAGTTTTTGCTTAATATCAGCTTTTACTTTCTCAAATTTATTATTGGCAAATTCTGATTTATTTTCGTCGTAAAATTGCTTTACTTCCTGATCTGTCACTAAAATATGGCTTTTCCCAATATTATAATCTATCTTTGAATAACATATATCTCGCATTTCTTGGGTCTTGAACATATCTTTATTTTCATTATAAAAATTTACAAGAGTCTCATCAGAAATATTAAATGCTTCTACTCTCTTATTGTCCGTTAAAGAAATAGACGCAATATCGATAGTGCGTTTTTCTGACATAAAATCAACAATATTTGAGATTCTTGCTGATGCAACATAAGAATTCCCTACAAAACTTCCAAGAATTATCGAGCGAGCAATATAATCTTTGACCTCTTCAGAATACTCTGTTGTAGTCAAATTATTCATATGTAAATAAGATTTGAATCGCTCTATACTAAATGTTTTATTTTCATCATGAAATAGTGGGAAGGTTTTAATAACATCTGCAATAACTGCATCACTAAAATCCAAATCATAGCGAGAAATAAGTGATGATAGCAATTTTTTACGAACAAGAATACCCATAATTTCATTATCGATATTCATTTTCGCTATTTGCTCTTCCGAAAAAGTTACACCCTCGCTTCTCTGGATATTTTTTATCTCTTTAGCCTTTGCAATAGCAAAATCCTCATAGGTAATTGGAGATACATTCTTAAATGTGACTATTTCTCTATTAGACTTTCCTTTAGCAATATCACTTGCACCCCAGATAGCAAAAGCCAGGACTATAATTCCTAAAAATATTCTAAAAATAACACCTTCAGCAGTTTTTCTAATTTTTTGTAGCATTTTTGAGCTTTTTCCTTTACAAATAATCACTCCAAAATACCACGAAAGATGCCAATGGCAAGAAAAATTACTATGGAAAAATTAATTATCGCAAATTGGAAAACCTATTTATCTATTGAGGACGCAATCTATTTATCGCAAAATATTTCCGAAGATACTAATGTGATAATAGCACCAGCAATAGCTCATTTAGCTTATTTAACTAAAAAATTTCCAAAGCTAAATTTTGCAGCCCAAGATATTAGCGCAATTACTAGTGATTATGGCGCATACACAGGAGAAACTCCTTCTATACTACTAAAAGACCTAGGAGTGAAACATGCAATTATAGGCCATTCTGAAAGAAGATCTAACATGCTTGATAATTTGAGCACTATAACTACCAAATTACAATACTGCTTAAAAAACGAGATTACACCAATAGTCTGCATTGGTGAAACGATAGAAGATAGAAAGAAAAAAATTCATTTGGATGTAGTATCAAATCAATTACTTGGAATATTTGATAATTTAGAGATTAAAAATAACAACAGTATCATTATTGCTTACGAACCTTTTTGGTCAGTAGGGACAGGGGTTTTGCCATCTTCATTAGAAATTGAAGAAGTAATCAACCTAGTAAGAAAAACAGTAAATTTTGTGGATAATAGATTATTTTTGGTATATGGTGGCGGTGTAAGTACTGAAAATATATATAATTTGATGAATTT
>CAZIGS010000030.1:5401-8930 GCA_964538645.1 uncultured Rickettsiaceae bacterium | reverse complement strand
GATCGTCTAGATGTGCATAAAATTAATAATTTTGGACTACTAAAAGCAGAGTTAGAAGCTGTTCCTCTTGAAGAAAATAATTTTAGCTTTGCGCATCTCACATTTCATGAATATCTATTCAGCAATTATCTTAGAAGAGAACTTCAAACTAACCCTGAAAGAGCAGCCGAATTTATAGCAAGAAACAGGAATGATTCTAGATATTTAGCTGTACTTAAATTCTTGAGCGGAACTTTTGCTAATGAAGCTATAGAAGATAGAAAAACTCCAGATACTAAAGTAAATAAAGGAAAAAAATCTGAAAATGACAAAGTTGCTGTGGCTTTCTGGGAAGCTGTCACTTGTAATATTGAGGGAGTATTAGAACTTGATGTTAATGCTAAAGTAAAGCTTTTGATACATCTTTTAGGACAAGCCAAGGGAAAAGATGGAAAGCTTGATGATAGGATACCTAATTTAGATCAGCTCGTTAAGTTAGTTGACGAAACTGTGCTAAGTAATATAGGTGCTTTGGAAGAAGCTTTAGTTAGTAGTGGATATATGTCTGAGGGGATTTTAGATGGGTTAGTGAGAGCTAGTGAGGAAGAAGCTAGTATTGCAGGTAAATCAAGAGCTGAGGAAGAGTTTGGGTTTAGAGAATATAGTCAATCAAATACGCAAACTACTTATCATGCATTAAGAATATTAACAGAGCTTCTTCCTCAACACCTAGCTGCTGAATTAATCTCTATAGCTCTATCACTGTTAAGTCATAAAGATTGGCTAGTTCGAAAAGCAGCATCTGAATTTTTGAAAAGAAGTACAGCTTGTTTAGAAGAAAAAGATCATGAATTACAAAAAAGTGTTTTTGAGAAACTACTAATTATTAGCACGCAAGAACCATTAGAAGAAATTAGAAGAGAAATATTAAAAATTGTTGGATCAATAGTACAAAAGACAGTTGATCAACAAACATTAGACACAACTTTAGAAACATTAAAAACCCTCTTTTACAATAAAGATGGTAGTCTCAATGAGCTAGTGTTTGAAGCTATAGTAGAGGTTACAGAAAACTTATCAGATATATTGTTAATCAAGAAAGTAGTTAATGTGATATGTCACCCTTTGCAAAACAGGCATAATGGATTTGATATTATAGCTTTCTCCCAAAAAGCTATTGAAAAAGCTGTAACTCATATATTAAAAATATACGACATAAAAATAGTATTTGATATATTACAAACAATATTTTTAAAATACGGGACTTCAGAAGAAAAAAACTGGGATCTTGTTGCAGTATATTTAGGATTTAAAGATGCATTACGAAAAATATCTGATAGAAAAGCATTACAATCAATTTTTGATTATCTAAAAAATTTAATTACAGATACTAGTACTGAACCTCAGTTAAAGCATATACTATTAGAAGCTCTTAATTTAGTAATAAAGAATATATCTAAGGTTAGTGGAAGTGATGGAAGTAATCTCACTTTTAATTTAATAGTAGCATCTTCGCTACTAGAAAATGAAGATTCATTAATAAGAGCTGAGGTATTTGATATTCTAGCTAACTTATTAAATTATGAACAAGATGAAAAAAATCTAATTGAAGCATTTGCAATCGTACAGAATGCATTTAATCATGATTTATCAATACGTGAAGTTAAGTCTTTATTAAAAGTTATCAAAATAATAGTGGGTAATATATCAGATATAGAACTAATTGATAATGCATTTAATTTAGTAGCATCGTTAGCTAGCTTTGCAAATAAGTATGATATAAATCAAAATGTATCAGAAACTCTTACAATAATTGCAGAAAAGCTTTTAGATATTTCAGAAGAAGTACTTATTACTTGGTTGAATAGTCCTGAAATATCTATAAGAGAAGCAGCTTTAAATATTTTCTATAATTTATTAGATAAAATAACTGATATAGGAAAATTTAATGAAGCGTTTCAGCTAATAAAATCTCTTTATATAGATAGTGATGATAATATTAAAATTAAAATAGCAAATATTATAGCAAAAGCTGGCTATAAAACAGAAGATACAGAAACAATCAAAGCAGCTCTAGAACTTCTTAAACCATTGTTGGTAAATGAAGACACTAAAAATTCTGCTTTAACAGCTCTTGAAATTATAATAGAAAGAACATCTGATATAAGAATATTATTGATAGAATTAGATTTGATAAAACACCTGTTGAGCCATGAAAATCAGAATATACAAAAATTATCGGAAGAACACAGAGAATTTAAAGAAACTACTACAATCAGTTGTAGAATTGAAATTTTTGATAAAGTAGTTATTGCTATACAAAAAAATGAAGGAGAAAAAGCAACTTTAGACGTATTAAAACAGTTATTTAAAGATACTAACTCATTAATCTTACAAATAGTATCATATTCGATTGGAAAAATAACAAATACATTTGAATTAGAAACAAAGAAAGAATTATTTGGCTTACTTAAACCTTTATTATTTAGTGACAATATTAATGTTATAGAAAAAGCCGTTATTGCAGTTGGTAGTATAGCACATTGGGCCTCTAATATTGAAATAGCCAAGATAGCATTAAGCATACTGCGGCCTTTTTTGCAACATGAAAATTATGCAATTAGGAAGCAAACAATAGGTGCTTTAGGTTCAGTTGTAAATGGAATAGATGATTTAGAATTAGTTAAGGAAATACTGGGGCTATTGAAACCTTTTTCTATAGATCAAAACTGTGAGATCAGAGAATCCTTATCTGAAGCTATTGAAAATATAACAAAAAATCTGTCCGATCAAAACACTTTAATACAAATACTAAATTTACAAAAACCTCTGCTTATGGATGAGGTAGAATCCGTTATAGAAGCAACTTCTTCTACTTTGTCAAAAATAATTACTTCTATCTATTCCTCTCAAAATTTAAGTAACATAATCCTCACTTTTGAATTCTTAGCTAGCGCAAATGACGACTTACGTAAAGCAACAATCACCCTTCTATCCACATTCCTAAAATCCCTCTCTCAAGGCTCATATGACAAGCTCAAAATAGTGAAACTACTAAGTAAAATATATGCTTACAAAGACGCTCTACAAGCGGCAAAAGATGCTGGAATGCAAGAGGCTGAGGAGATATTAGCGCTTTTACCGAAAGTACTTTCTTCGGTAGCAGAAGGAACTGATAGAGATTTTATTGAACTTATTCTAGGACAACAAGAAGGAGCAAAAGATCAGGAAACAGAAGCAGCAAGAACTGAAAATGCTAGAAGAGCATCTGCTGAGGTTGATGAAGTAGAAGTAATACCTTCAAAGTCTTTATTTGACACATTACTTGCCGGCGGAGCACGCTCCTTCTTAGAAAAACTCTATTCTCTAGTATTGTCTCAATGTTCAGGTGTAGTTATAGAACCAATACAATTACAATATATTATCAAATGCCTAGAATCAGGTTTTACAACTTCCTTTATACGTGAAGAACATAAGCATAAGATAATATTTGATGGACAGGTTTATGAGATCAAATTTCCAGCAGGAACAGATCAAACCTTAGAATTTG
>CAZIGS010000030.1:0-5391 GCA_964538645.1 uncultured Rickettsiaceae bacterium | reverse complement strand
ATCACTTCGGCCAAGGAATCGTCGCCACGCCGAACGACTTCGGCGTTATGGGGGCCAAGGCCACGCATCCAGAACTGCTCGATTGGCTCGCTTCGGAACTGATCGCCGGCGGCTGGCATTTGAAGCCAATCCGACTCACAGAATGGTACAGCAGTACACAGAGCATAAACCACTCCTTCCAAATACAGGCTCAGGAATAAAAGTTTCGACCGTAGATGAAGCGTCTAGAAAAAGCCTAGTTGATGAAGGAATAGACGTAAGTTTTGATGGGTGGAAAATATCTGTTGTAAATGTTTCAAATGATAAATTTGCTCTTAAAGAATCTTTTCTTTTACTAGAATATAGAGACCATTTTGGATCAGTACAAATCTATAAAATATCAGCTGATGGAAGCGTAAGGCACGACTCTATGCGCCCTTCAGCTATTGATACTAACTATAGGAAAAAGATATTTGGAGAGATGGATTATCTTTTCCAAAAACCTATATATTTAGTTACAGAAATACCATCTGCTATAGAGTATGAGACAGTAATGGTATTTTTAGAGCAGCTTAATAAAAGAGGGGTAAAAGTTGCTTCTGGAAATGGTTTTGCAGATATTGTTAGAATTGCTAGAGAAGGAAAATTATTAACAGATAAGGAAATAAAAGATTTAGGCCTTGATCTAGAATGGACTGCTTATACAAACTCTCCATTTACCAAACCTTTGGATGTTAAAGCTGTGCTTGATTTACAACCTGGAACTGATTTATCTCTTTATGGAGTTGCTGAAGTTGCTATAGCAGGCTATCTGACTTTGAAACAAAATTCCGCGCAGTTTGAATTTCTTTTAGCAAAAGCTAGTGCTGATATGGAAGTTCAAGGCGACCTTGATCTGATAAGACAAAATCCTTACATGAATGGTTTTTATGAAGCTTTGAGAAGAGATCTGGGGAATACATATTTAGCTGCTAAAACCTTAGTAGAAGGTTTAGCGGAGAAGAGTAAAAAAGATGGAGCAGTTGTAACTGTAGGGACTATATTAAAAAATATAGGTGAATATGTTCCAACTGTGGGAGTGGGGGTGAAGCTAATAGGAGATATAATAAAATTTGTTGGCAGAAAACTTGAAGCGCAAAGATTACAAAATTTTAGTGACATAGCAGTAGATATTACAGAAATGTCAGCTTTTGCAGAGCTCCTTGCAAGAAAAATAGTTCTATCAAATCTTAGAATAGAAGAAAAAGAAGATAGTTTTTGGAAATCGTTAGCTCAAACAGTATTCTCTAAAATTGCTTCTATAGCCTCTGGAGATATACAAACTCTTCCTGATATAACATCTACAGATATATCTTCTGCAGAAAAATTTATAAAAGGCAAAATTAAGCAAGATGAAGGAATAAGCACCTCACTCATTCTAGCTAGAAGATTATTTGGAGTTAATACTAAAGAAAAGCCTTCTTTTGACGAAATAGAAAGAATCAAAGGAGAGCTAGATGCTCATATTGTAGCTAAAATAATTACTATGATGATTTTTGGTGGAAAATTATCTGATATGAGAGATCTAGATCAAAAACTAGACCTTGTTGTAAAAGAAGTTTCTAGTAAATTTAGTGTTCTACAAAAAACAGACATACAAGAAGAGGATGCTGGGCCAGAAGATGTTGTAGATGCTCAACCAGTAGAAGAAGATAAAGCTGATTCTATAGCAAAAAAGGCTTTAGCACAAATGATAAGAGATACACGTCCTGGCATATCATGGCATGAAGATGCAACTTTACAGAGCAAGTTTGTACATCAGCTAGCAACTCATATAAGGAAAAAATGTGATCAATCTAAATTAGGTTCTGAGGATAAATGCGCTGAATATCTAGCACGTAGTAATGAAATAAGAGGAATTGTTGACCATTCAAAAACAGGTTTTTTTGGGCTTTTATGTTGTAGAGAGACTGAATCTCACTTAAGTAATAGATTTGAAGAAGAAGGTTTTTGGGAAGGGGTGCCGCTAGGTGGTGCTTTTGCTGAAACTGCTATGGGTTAAGTATAAATATTTACTATAATATATAAAAATCACTTTCTAAAGGTACGTCAATGATTATCAAAAACATATTCAAATTTATATTACCTATTTTCATTATACTAGTACTTATTATATTCTATTTTATAAAAATTAGAGCTAATTGTAAAAATGAGATATTGGATACAGCTTTAGTAAATAAAGAATATGAAACTATAATTAGATGTGCAAAAAAAGACGTATCTAAAGCTATGACTATGTTAGGTGTTTTATATGTCAGAGGAGAAGGAGTTCCTCAGGATCGTAAGGAAGCTATGCATTTTTACCAAAAAGCGGCGAATAAAGGGGATAGCTTAGCAATGATAAAAATCGGAGACCTATATGCCACAGGGGTTCCTCAAGATTATAACCAAGCAATTTCATGGTATAAAAAGGTTGTTGATAAAAACGATGCTAATCTATCAGATGCAATGTATGCCCTAAGTGTAACTTATGGCAATAAATCACTTTCTTCAAAAGATAAAATTAATGATGCAAATTCAAGCATTGAATGGTATCAAAAAGCGGCTAATAATGGTCATATTAGAGCCATGAGAATCCTGGCACAAAATTATAAAACTGGTTATAGATTTGATATTGATTATGGTAAAGCCATGGAGTGGTACCAGAAAGCAGCTGATTTAGGTGACCCATTATCACATATCTATATTGGCGATCTATATGCTGATGGCCTCGGTGTTCAGCAGAGTTACGACCAAGCACATTTGTGGTATCAAAAAGCAGCGGACTTAGGAGATACAGAAGCCCTTGAGTTAATTAAACCCAACCCAGCTCCATTCGGTTTAGAGCTCACTAAGGCAACAATTGATGATTTTAAAAAACTTTTCCCTAATCATATAAAACATGCGGATAATGTAATATCAGGTAAAAGCACAGTGTTTTATGTAAAACCCGAAAATGTAAAATTAGATGGTGTTATTGATGAAGTCATTTTTGTGTTTAATGATAATAAAGTATTAGATGCTGTTTTAATTGGAATGAAACGAAGTAAATTCGAAGAAATAAAAAATTCATTGAATAGTAAGTATGGAATACCAAAAACTGATGGTTGGTACCATGTAGGTCAGAGCCTAATTATACTTTGTGATTATCGTACTCATTTCTCCTATTATCTTACCGACTCTAGAGGTATGGATGCATCCATAACATTGACATATAAGACTAACGCATTTGATAGATTAATAAGTAAATATAATCAAAAAAAAGATAAAGAAAATCAAGGTTCGTTACTATAATTGGTTATGATAAAAATATTCTGTTCTCATACAGAATGAGCTAGTGGTAGTTATAACTGTGTTTTTTTGCATAAAGATTGTGAAGATCTACATTATTATTAGATCATATAAAAAAACCTCTATGAATTCCACGACAATGTCGCAGAAATTGAAATAGATAAGGTTTACAAAAAATATACTTTATATGTAGCTAAAAATATATTGAAAGATTTACAGAATGCTCTAGAAGGAGTCAAAAAATGAATAAGACATATAAATTCACCTCAAAAAATGCTATAAATTATATATTGTTCAAAATACCTAAGTTTGAATCTTGTTGGGTAAAACATAAAAAATATTGGGGAAATGAAATCACTTCTATTGGCATTGATGTACAAAGTGTTTTAGAGTTAACAGAAAATTGTATCAAGCAAAAAGATGACAAGGAATTGAAAAAAATATTTAATATAATTGAGGAATTTATAATTTATGGAGATGAGGATTTAAAATATGCAACTACTATAATCTTTTTAGAAAATTTAATTTTTGACTCTAACAATAACCCTTATGAGTTAGCTTATGGCATATACATTTCATTGCTCGGGACCAAATCCAGAGAATTTATTCGTAAGTTAGATAGGTTTTGGAATAGTAAAACTCCTGGGATATGGAATATTAATGAAGAGATGGAACAAATTTATTGGCCAACTCATGCGCCTCAAAGCATTGCAGAAGCCTTACGATTAGAAACCTACTTTGGTATATTTATAGATTCTAAAACACATTTACAAAAGGCCATATGCAATATAAAAACACTATCTAAATGGCTCATTCTAAATATCTCTTCTAGTGCATCAGATATAGCTGCTGCTGAAAGTGTTTTGAAAGACTTACAAGATACGGTTAGTAAAGCAAAATTATTGAATAAAATTTCTAGCATTTAAAAGAAAATAAGAGAAAAAAACAAGAAATATGAATCAGCTATTGGAGCTGTTGCAGATAAAATAAAAGAAACTTATGGGCCTGAATATAGATTATCTAATGAAGACACAACGAAACTGCATAATGCATACTTACAAGTATCTACTCGAGGTTCTCTACGAAAAGATACCGTATTAAAAGTCAAACATTATTTGGTATAAAATTTATGTCAAATGGAGTTTTATTTTTCAGTACTCCATAAACTATATGTAATAATTTACGCATAGCAGCTCCAATAACTGTCATATTATGCTTTCCTTTAGATTTTAGCTTATCACAAAATTGTTTAATTATAGGATTAAATCTCTGTGCTACAATAGCTGGAAAGTATAGTG
Organism: uncultured Rickettsiaceae bacterium; assembly: GCA_964538645.1. Lineage (GTDB taxonomy): Bacteria > Pseudomonadota > Alphaproteobacteria > Rickettsiales > Rickettsiaceae > JAYUHP01. The sequence continues at coordinate 805 of CAZIGS010000030.1, read as the reverse complement.
ATTTGCGTAAAGCACAGGAACCAATTTTAGAAAGTTTAGCTTTGCTTTTAACAGATGAACCAGATGTTTTATGTGATGGAGTAAGTCCAGCATAGGCTGCTAGTTGCCTTGCATTTTTAAAGGCAGCTTCACTAGGAATTTCAGCTAAAATAGCTATTGCAGTAGTGCTACTAATTACAGGTATAGTTTGTAGATTTTTATAATCTTGATTTAATTTACAATTCTGACTTATTAAATTTGTAATAGATTCATTCATAGACTTAATTTGCTTTTCTATACTAACCTTTAGTGCTTTCCAAGCTTTTATTACAGCAGTAGGCAAATCAGGATTTTCAAGATGATTACTTATATTTGAAAGTTCCTTTTTTAAAGCTTGAGAAGTGGTCCTAACCCGAATTTGTAGAGTGTAAATAAGAAACCCCTGATATAATAAAAATATTTATTTAAAGGGAAAAATTATGCAGGACATGAGAAAGAATACAAGAAGGCATTATAAAGAAGATTTTAAGAAGGAAGCAGTAAGATTAATTGAGAAGGAAGGCTATAGCCTTGGAGATACTTCACTTCGGCTTGGGATCAGTAAAAGCACTTTGAGTAAATGGAAGCAGCTATTTGGCCATAATACTGATTCTGCTGGTGTTAAATCTGAGGGGCTTACAATATTTGAACAAAAGCAACTACAGAAAGAGTTAGCTAGGACCAGGGAGGAGAGAGACATTCTAAAAAAGGCTCTGGCGTATTTTGCGCAAAACGACTAGCAGTGAAATACGCCTTTATTGAAAAACACTCAGCATCTTATGTTGTC
>CAZIGS010000029.1:0-8952 GCA_964538645.1 uncultured Rickettsiaceae bacterium | reverse complement strand
AAATAGCCTGAAATAGAGTAGGGCGGATGACCGGGCTTGAACCGGCGACCCTCAGTTCCACAAACTGATGCTCTAACCAACTGAGCTACATCCGCCATAAATAAGAAATGGAATAATAATAGAATAGGCTTTAGAAGTCAAGATTTTTACCAAGATGGTCTGGTAGCGCTATATCATTCTAACATGTCCAGTTTCGCAAGCTCTACCTCAGCCCTAAGTTCTATATCATCTAGAACCTCTTGTAATTCAGGAAATTGTAGTTTGATTTTAGAGTTTTTGAGGGATTCTTTTAGTGCAATGATATTGGTTTTTGATAATTCTCCGCTAATCAGATCCATTCTAATATTATTAAGGCCTCGAAGCAGATCATTACCAACCTGTTTCATTTTTTCTGCATCAGCCTGATAACTATCAACTTCTTGCAAAGTCCATAGAGCGTTAATATTGACTCTTGTGATACTGAGTTCCTTATGCTCAATCTGTTCTATATCGCCGTCTAGAGAAAAGGATTCACCACCAGAAGTTTTAGGTTTTTTCCTTGTAGCGTAAATTTTTTCCTGGACAATATTTCCAACTTGCATAGTTTATATGAGATAATTATATTTATTTTTTAAAAATACAGCGTTTTACAACATGTTTCAAACACTTACTCAAAATCTAACAAATATTTTTAACAAGCTACGTGGACATGGAGCTTTAACAGAAGAACATATTGATATTGCTATGCGTGATTTACGTGTGGCATTATTAGAAGCAGACGTTTCTCTTAATGTAGCAAAAGATTTTATAAACGCAGTTAAAGATCGCGCCAAAGGCCAAGAAGTCATAAGATCCGTTTCTCCTGGTCAAATGGTTGTGAAAATTTTTCACGATGAATTGGTGAAAATACTTTCGAGCACAGAAGAAGAGCAAAAGCTTGACCTTAAAGCTACCCCCCCTGTAAATCTCATGATGATAGGATTGCAAGGGAGCGGCAAAACAACTTCCTCTGCTAAACTTGCACTGAGGCTTAAAAATCAAGGTAAAAAATGCCTATTAGTTTCTCTTGATACTTATAGACCAGCGGCGCAAGATCAACTTAAAATCCTTGCGGATTCCATTGAGATTGATTCTTTACAAATAGTACAAGAAGAAAAGCCTTTAGAAATAACAAAGCGCGCTTTGAAAGAGGCGAAGTTAGGTGGTTATGATGTGGTTATCTACGACACAGCGGGGCGTTTGCATATTGACAAGGAAATGATTGAGGAGTTGACAAATATCAAGTCGTTAATTACTCCGAATGAGATATTATTTGTTGCAGATTCGATGACAGGACAGGATGCCGTTCAGGTCGCCAAGAATTTCCACGATGCACTATCTATCACAGGAGTTATTTTAACTAGAGTAGATGGAGATGCGCGTGGTGGAGCTGCGCTCAGCATAAAATATGTGCTAGGCAAACCAATAAAATTTCTTGGTGTTGGAGAAAAGACCGATGCTTTAGAGGAATTTCATCCAGATCGTATAGCGTCCCGTATTTTGGATATGGGTGATGTAGTGTCTTTTGTAGAACACGCCGCAGCAAATATTTCTAAAGAAGAAGCTGAGCAAACTCTAAAAAAGATGAAATCTGGTCAGTTTGGTTTGAGTGAGTATCTCAATCAACTACGTTCCATTAGTAAAATGGGTGGGATAGCTAAAATTATGGGAATGATGCCAGGGATGGGTAGCATGATGAGTAAAGTGGACCCGAGTAAAATGGATGGCAAGGTTATCTTACACCAGGAAGCAATTATATTATCTATGACTGCAAAAGAACGTAAAAATCCTGATTTGCTAAATGCGTCGCGCAGAAAGCGTATTGCGGCAGGTTCTGGCAGGTCGGTTCAAGAGGTCAATAAGTTGATCAAGCAGTTCATGCAGGTTCGCGATATGATGAAAAAAATGGGTAAAATGGACCAGAAATCATTACTCAGAAGCGGACTTGGGAAGTTGATGGGGAATTAATATATTCCTAACCTCTAATCGTAGCTAGTATTAGACGCATCTTCGCCAATTGGCGGCATATCACTAGAGTCAACATCATTTCTTGAACTAAACATCAATGGCTCTAGCTCTTTTTGCGAAAAATATGCGGATGCTTGTGAGGCAACAAAGGCAGACCATTCTGACATTGGGATTCTAGCGTCTCCATGGTCAAATTGAAATGCGAAGACCGAAATTTTTATATTGTCTGGGTTAATGCCTCTATCTATAGCTTCTTTCATTATTGCTTTGCTATAATCACTCTTTTGTCTTAGGGTATATGGCTGATTCCCGGCAATACCTATGTTATTAGTTTGGTCAGCTTTATATATTTTATCAAAATAATATACAGCAAAAGTTTTTGCGGTAGAAGCTCTATCTGGTCTGCGACCGTCATGATATTTAGGTGTATGTGTAATAACGTACTCGTCCTTATCCAAACCTAAATCTACTACTAAAAAGTAAGTTCCACCACTTTCAGTAAGGGGATTAAAACCTTCCCAATCACTTACTCCTTTTATCATGTCAATATTTGTTTGTTCAGAAAATATGCTACTTATAGATTTGCATATAGCTGCAAATTTTGTTTCTTTAGTATCTCCTGGATTATCTTGAGAAAGTAGTATATTTCTAATATCAGAAAAATTTTTGGCTTTTGGTAGAGCTTCTTTTGTCATTAGTACTTTATCTGGAGATAAAGGGTCAAGGCCTATTGTTAAATCACGATCACCAGCAGTTATTACTTTTATTTTCGGATGAATTAAGCCTATGATCGTTAAAAATTCAGCATATGCAATCCGAGCGACAAGTCCTAACATTGATGCCCCAGGTATTATTACTACATCTTCATCACCCCGTGGCTTTAACTCTTCTATCAAGCCGAGTTCTCTTAGAGCAGATAAAATTTCTGTCTTTATTTCGGCATCTGAGTGCGGTTGTCCAAAAACATCTCTTTCTTGACCCTTTTTCTACCAAAAAATTCTTGAGTTTGTGCTATAAGAAGTTTAGTAGCCTCTATATGACTCATTAGTTCCTTCTTTCCAAGTATGCGGTCTAACCAAGATAAATTGCTCCCAAAATACTTTTTTGCAGCATTGTCGTAATCCCTAGAATACAAATCTTTCTGCAACGTTTTTGTCATATGTGACCATGCTGCTTTTTGATTAGGTAACTCAGCTCTTTTAGTATTTTGCCATATGGTTGTCGGAGTTAATGTGCCGCTTAAACAGAGCAGTTTAATCACTGAGGTTGGATTGTTTATACCTAAACCATTACAGGCGGTTTCAAACTTCTGAGGTGGAATGTGATGAGTATAATAATCTTCTGCACCAAGCACTGTTGCAGTAAGAGCACCTGTTATTGGTAATGTTTTTTTAAAAAATTGTGACATAAGACCTTAGATATCATTTAATACGAGAACTCCTAAATAATTGCTTCGTGTTTAACTTTATGGAACTAATTCCTGTTAATTACAAGAAAAATTTAAACATATGGGAGTTGATTTAAAGGCAATTGTCCGTAAGCCTGCTTGTAACGGTTAGGTTTTACAAGCAGGATACGTAGAAATTAGAGCTATTTAAGGGCTGCTAGACCCTCTTTAAGTCCCTTAGGTGATAGATTGATGTTAATCTGCTTTCCTTCTATTGTTATAACCCCTACATAGGCCTCTGTAGATCCAACCATAGCATCAATATCTTGCTTTGTTAAATCTGCAACCGCTATACAACCGAAAGCTTGGCAAGTAGTAAACTTACCTGGAGCAATTAGCATATCTTTACCAAGTATAATTGACGTACCAGTCTGTAAATTTATGCCAAAAGGTAAAATTTGGAGCATTTTAATATCTTTTGTTTTTCCCATGTATCCTATTCTAAATGTAGCAATATGTTGAGGGTTCTTTTCATCCTTCTCGTTTTTTGATGTAAGAACTTGAGTTAGGAAGCAAACCTGCTTATTTTTTTCTCCTTTTTCGCATCCGACGAACCAATCACCAAATTTTTCTCCCTCTTTCATATTTGCATGTACGTTATATGTACGTCCAAATAGTACTATTAGAGTAACTAACGCAATACCAGAAAGGGTGAATAATAATTTTTTTGTATCTAATTTAACCATAAATAACTCACAAATTTTTTAAGAACCAGTTGAGGCATTCTATATTATCTATGAATAAAACGCAAGCTTGTTTGTATCATTTGTCACACAGCGCTAATAAATTTAATAAGGGTTAAGAAAAAAAACCCATTGACATTGGTGTGATGAGTGTTAACATGAGGCGAAGCACATTCATGATTATTAATGGAGATTAACAATGTCTGAAAATCCAACGAAACGCGCAAGACCTTTACAGAAGCTCATATCATTTACCGAACAAGATCTTGACATGATAAAAAACGAGCTAAGTGAAGGTTGGAGAGTAGTGAGTTTAGTTGCCACAGGCTCTAGATATGTTGGAGTCATTGAACAAATGGATAAGCGTAGTGACGGTTCATCAGTGTACATACCACCTCGCAAGAAGATAAAACTTGTCGGATAAGTTAGAAAATAGCGACATATTGCAAAAAAAAGATTGACATTAATGAAGAAAATGTTAATATAACTTCTAGTTAATTCATAAGTAATAAACGGAGTATTGAGTAATATGTCAGAAACAATCACAAAACGTCCAAAGCCACTACAAAAGCTCGTTTCCTTTACGGAGCAAGATTTCGAGATTATAAAGAATGAGCTTGAAGAGGGCTGGAGAGTAGTGAGTTTAGTTGCTACTGGTTCCAGATATGTTGGCGTAATCGAGCAAATGGAAAAAGGTGCAAATGACGAGTCTGTCTATATCCCACCTCGCAAAAAAATTAAAATTGTAATGTGAATAAATTATAGCAAGCTAGAGGCTTGCTATTTTTAATATTGACAAATTACTGCGTATAAATATAATCCAAACATTATGATAAAGAATATATTTACACAGACTAAATTCTTTAGCGTCACCTCCACTATTATCGTGGGTGCGTAGCCCATATACATATCATTCCCCTGCTAACCCAAATTACTAAAATATACGAAGAGCTCAAAAACGGCTCATAACAATCTATTTATAACTGGTTTATTATGTCTAAAACTAAAATTATAATTACTACAGGACTTGCAATGTTTGCAATGTTTTTTGGGTCAGGAAATCTAGTATTCCCTTTAAGGCTAGGAGTTGAATCTGGTACTCAATATCTCACATCTAGTATTGGCTTTATTATAACAGGTGTAGCAATGCCATTTTTAGGCCTATTTAGTGTTATGCTATATAAAGGTGATAGAAAAAAATATTTTGGCTTGATTGGAAAATGGGAGCCATTTGTTCTAACATTACTGCTTCTGCTTTTAATGGGCCCATTCGGTGTAGCGCCACGCTGTATAATCGTAGCATTTGGAGGTATCAAAGCTCTGTATCCAGATTTATCACTCTTATGGTTTAGCTTATTTTTTTCATCAGTAATATTAGTAATAATTTGGGAACAAAATAATATAGTTCCTATTATAGGGAAATTGTTAGGACCTATAAAAATATCAACGATCTTTATCATAATTATCGCGGGCTTAATTTTTGCTCCTGAGCTAGGAAACCAATCAGCTCAAACAACACCTTTTCTTGACGGTATATTCGAAGGTTATCAGACTATGGATTTGCCAGCTGCATTTTTCTTTTCTGTTACTATAGTGCAATACCTAAACAGAGCTGTGCATAATAAAGATGATGTGCTTGGAATAAGCATAGCATCTGGTTTTGTTGGAGCTGGATTAATAGCTGGTATATATATGTGTTTTACCATACTTGGAGCACATTATTCAGAGAAGCTAAGTGGAATGCCACCAGAACAATATTTAGCGACTATAGCTCAACTCTCGCTTGGTAAAAATGCAGCTTTGATTTTTGCTCTGACAATGTTCCTGGCATGTCTTACTACAGCTGCTACATTATGTAGATTATTTGCTGAATTTTTATCTCATGATATTAGTAGGGATGGTATTTCGTGGAAATCTGCTAGCTTAATAACAGTAGGGGTAACTTTCCTTTTATCTTTAACTGGATTTGCAACAATCGCTACAATACTTGGTACTATGCTTACATATGTCTACCCTGCTTTAGTGGTATTAGCTATATCATCGCTTTTGAGTAAATATACTGGTTTTGGGTATACTAGACATGCTTTTTGGAGTGCGATATTGATTGCTGTTGGAATGCAATTTATTCCATGAATATTTACTTCTTAGTTCCAACTAATCTTTTATTGTCTATTGCATCTATAGATTTTTGGACATCTTGCATTTTTGTAGCGCTTCTTTGCTTTCCATCTTCTATCACCTCAGCAACTCCATCATAAAGCTCTTTATGATGGAACTGAATAGCACGCTCTACTATTTGCAGTTTTTCCATAGTATCTTCCTTCTTAACACCAGCATTATCTCCTTTTTGTTTTATTTTCTCCTGTCCATGAATTGCGTAATTCTTACCTTCTTCTATGTTTTGACTTTCAAAACTATATAATTGCACAGTAGCATCTTCTGCTAATTGACTTTCTTTTTTACCAATCGCTCTTTCTATATCAAGATAATTTTCAGAATTGTTTAGATAATGTTCAACTACACTATCTTTAGCCATCTGTAATTTTTTTCTGTTTTCCTTTGTTGCAGAAGCTTGATTGTTAATCAAATAATCAGCTGCTTGTGGTGACATATCAAATCTATCCATCAATTGCTTTTTCACCTCATGAGTGATATCAATATTATAGCCGCTATTTATAGTACTTACATGAGCAATCTGCCTTTGTAACTGCTCTTCCCTAGCAAGGCTGTGGCTTATATTTCTATTATATTCATGGATTTTTTCTTGCACTGTATTTATATTCTCTAGCAAGTCTTTATTTATACTTGCGCCCTCATTAAAATCATCATTTTTTGCAGCTTGAATAGACACTCTTTTATCATTACTCCAATCAGTTATTCTGGAATCAATTATATGCTCGCTTAAAGACTGAGTATTAGAATTATCTATAGCAAACTCAGCTCGCAAATTACCACTGATACCACCTATAATACCTATAGATTTTTCTATTCCAATCCCAGCTGCAGATTGCCATAGATTGCTTTGTTTATGTGCATATTCAAAATTCGAATTTAGATTTTTTGTATGATTTAATGCATCTCTAAATGACACATCATCACTACCAAGTTCGCTAAAATTATAGTCTATTTGAGCTGATACGTGCTTATTAGTATTTTCTGTATATTGATGTTGCAAACCATCTAGAACTCTTTCAGCCTCTGCTTTCTGCATTTCTATAAACTCCCTATAACTACGGTTATTGGAATATGACTTATGTAATTGGCTTGATGTTTCATCATTAAGCATAATTTTATTAGTACCAGCGGAAACATCTAAACCTGGACCCCTTATATCTATTACATGCCCATTTTGTAGTGTTTTTTCTATACTACCATCTCCCCTCTGCATTTCACTTGCTCCAGCCTTATATGAGATATTCCAGTCTGTTTTGAAACCCTGTTGCATTGCTATTTGCATATTACCACTTGAGTAATTATCAAAGCTTTTATTACCAGTAGTAACTTCCCCTGCTGCAATAGAAGAAGCAGAGCTAGAAGCAGAGGTTATATTACTTGCTAAGTGAATAAATCCACTCACTCCACCTTTAATAATATTAAAAGCAAGGAATGGTATCATCATCTGTAAACCAGAACTAACTGCTACTATCTTGTCAGAATAATTGGATAATTTAGTATAACTGGTAAAGCTAACCCCTCCATCAACAATATCTTTCATTTGCAAACCGCTATAAAGATCAATAAACATATTAAGTATGCTGTTTAGAGAGGGCCATAGTTGAAGTGATGCTACAACTGCAATATAATTCATATATTTCGTTCCGCCATTACCAAGCAACATAAGAGGTACCATAAATATAAATGAAGCATATACAAGCCCCTTTATTACTGAGAGAAGTATCGGCAGGTAAATACTAGCTAAATCCCCTGCTATTTGCCAATTTGTGTCTTGCATCATGCTTGCTCTTGCAAAACCATAATTACGCGAATAGTCTGACATAGCATTAAGTATCATATATTGACGTAGATTAGCTTCTGCTGAATGACTATTTCCTAAATATTCTGTAAATATCCTTTCCAAATTCCTTTTAAAAAAATTATTGGGATTTGCTGCAGATCTTGGTGTGTGAGTTCCAGTGTTATTTCCAGCTAGTCCATATTCTGTATTTTTATATTGGTCTTTAATTTTATTTATTTCATTTACAAAAGCGGGGTTCATTACATTATCAATAGCTTCCTTGCATGTGAGCAGCTCATTATTATTACCTATTTTCATTTGCACTCTGCGTAATTGTTTACTAGCTCTGGGGCTAATTAATTCCCATATATCATGAGACTCGAATAAGTCATTCATCGTATATTTGTGAGCAATAGCACTATCTATAATCATGCATCTTTGAATAAAATTATCTATATTATGGATAAATTCTGGGCTCTTAATACGCCAATTTCTAGCTTGTTGAATTAGCCTAGCACCAAATACCATGCCATAATCTCTGTAATTGCTACTACCTACAGCTGTAAAAGCCTGTTCAAAACTAGCGGTCAAAATATCTCCAAATTTTTCCATGAATCCTATAGGAATTGCGAATCCATATGGAATATTATCAACCTTATCCCGCTTAGCAGTAACATGGTCTTGTATTAGCATGGTTGTTTTAGGTATGAGCAATGAATTTATAGCCATTACTATCCCAGCTATTTGTATTAGATTATGCTTGGATGTTCCAGAGCTTCCAGCATAAGCTGCTTTAAAGCAATAATAGCAGGTCGCGATCATAGCTGTTGCCTTGATCAGCATGTCTGTAAAGTCGCTATTCATTATCATCGATATCCCAT
>CAZIGS010000028.1:0-9391 GCA_964538645.1 uncultured Rickettsiaceae bacterium | reverse complement strand
ATATGCTATAAGCCTATCTCTCTCTCTCTTTACAGATTTCAGAATATTTCAGAATATTTTTGTATCCATGTTTTTTTGTTAAAATTATCGTGTTTATAATGCATTAGTTTTCATTATATTATAATTATTAATATAATGATAAATTATTTACCTTTATTGGATAAGAAAATTAGTCAGCTATTTTGTACAGAATAAAATATCGTGATATTTTTATCCATGAAATAACCCATACAGAACAGGCTAAAGTCCATTCTTATCAACAATCTGTTTCTTAATCTCTCCAATAGCCTTTGCAGGATTGAGGCCTTTTGGACAGGTTTTAGCGCAGTTCATGATGGTATGGCAGCGATATAGTTTGAATGGGTCTTCAAGCTCTTCTAAGCGCTCATTACTATGCTCATCACGTGAATCGGATAGCCATCTTTGGGCTTGTAGCAATGTAGCTGGGCCTAGATATTTATCGCCATTCCACCAATAGCTAGGGCAGGATGTTGAGCAGCATGCGCATAGTATACATTCATATAAACCGTCTAATTTTGCTCTATCTTCTGGAGATTGCAATCTTTCACTTTTTGGATCAGAAGGTGGTTCAGCCTTAATCCAAGGCTCTATAGACGCATATTGCTCATAAAAATGGTTCATATCGGCAACTAGATCTTTCACTACCTGCATATGAGGAAGTGGATATATATTAATATCGCCTTCTATATCCTCTATAGGCTTTATACAGGCAAGGGTGTTTGTGCCATCAATATTCATAGAACAGCTACCACATATACCCTCTCTGCAAGATCTTCTAAAGGTAAGTGTGGAATCCATTTCATTTTTGACTTTGATTAACGCGTCCAAAACCATAGGCCCACATTTTTCTAAATCAATTTCATAAGTATCTATTCTAGGATTTTCATCAGAATCAGGGTCGTAGCGGTAGATTCTCAATCTTTTTGGTTTTTCAGATTTTGCAAGTTCTACATGGACCTTGCCCTCTCTAACTTTAGAATTTGGTGGTAATCTTAACTCAGCCATTCATACCCTCTTAATATACACGCTTTTTAAGCGGAATTGTTTTTACTTCATTATTTAAAGTAGTCAAAGTCACTGGTTTATAATCCATAGATATTTTGCCTTTTTCATCTATAGATGCAAGGCTATGTTTAAGCCATTTTTTATCATCTCTCTCTGGAAAATCTTCTCTAGCATGTGCTCCTCTACTTTCTTCCCGTTCTAAAGCGCCATGCATAGTTACAACAGCTTGAGCAAGCAAATTGCCTAACTCTAAAGCTTCTGTAAGGTCGCTATTCCATATCATGGAGCGATCTGTAATCTTGATATTGGCATAATCTTTATATGCAGCATCAATCAGCTGTTTTCCTTCTTCCAAAGTTTCTTTCGTTCTAAATACTGCGGCATGATTTTGCATAATACGCTGCATTTTTAGCCTTAGTTCAGCTACTGGAATAGTGCCATTACTATTTCTGATTTTATCAAAGCGAGTTATAATTTTATCGATAATTTTAGAATCTATATTATCATGTTTGATTCCAGGTTTTAGTATCTCTTTAGCTCTGTGAGCAGCTGCTCTTCCGAATACAACAAGGTCAAGCAAGGAGTTAGACCCAAGCCTATTAGCTCCATGCACAGAAACGCAAGCAGCTTCTCCAATTGCCATAAGTCCTGGTACGATTTTGGTGTGATTCTTTCCAGATTTGATAACTACTTCACCGTGATAATTTGTAGGTATTCCACCCATATTGTAATGTACGGTAGGAAGTACTGGGATTGGCTCTTTCGTTACATCAACTCCTGCAAAAATTTTCGCTGTCTCTGAAATTCCAGGAAGCCTTGCATGAAGAACCTCTGGGGCTAAATGATTTAGATGGAGTAAAATATGATCCTTATTTTCACCTACACCACGACCAGCTCTTATCTCCATGGTCATAGCTCTAGATACAACATCACGGGACGCAAGATCTTTAGCGTGTGGTGCATAGCGCTCCATGAATCTTTCACCTTCTGAATTTACCAAATAACCACCTTCGCCTCTTGCTCCTTCAGTAATTAAGCAGCCAGATCCGTAAACTCCAGTAGGGTGAAATTGTACAAACTCCATATCCTCAAGCGGTAATCCAGCTCTAATCGCCATTCCACCACCATCTCCTGTGCAAGTATGAGCAGAAGTAGCAGAAAAATACGCTCTACCATATCCACCAGTAGCTATTACAACTAGATGGCCTCTAAATATATGTAGTGTCCCATCATCTAAATTCCATGCTATAACACCTTTGCATTCACCATTTTCCATGATTAAATCTAAAGCAAAATATTCTACAAAGAATTTTGCCTTATGTTTTAATGCTTGTTGATATAGTGTGTGTAAAATCGCGTGCCCAGTCCTGTCTGCAGCAGCGCATGTGCGTTGAGCTGGTTTGCCTTCACCATAATTTGTAGTCATTCCACCAAATGGTCTTTGGTATATTTTTCCTTCAGGAGTTCTTGAGAATGGTACACCGTAATGCTCTAACTCTATCACTGCTGCTGCTGCATGTTCACACATATATTGTATTGCATCTTGATCACCTAGCCAGTCTGATCCTTTTACAGTATCATACATATGCCAACGCCAGTCATCTTCACTCATATTTCCAAGAGCAGCGCTTATGCCGCCCTGAGCAGCTACAGTATGGCTTCTTGTAGGGAATACTTTTGTAATACAAGCAGTATTAAGGCCAGCTTCTGCCATGCCAAAAGTTGCTCTAAGACCTGCGCCACCTGCGCCAACAACTACTACATCATATTCATGAGTTACAATTTTATAATTATCCATATTCCTATTTATCCGTTTTTTAGAGCACCATTAAATAAATTAAAGCAGAGCAGCTGCTTACTATAGTTAGAAATGAGAAGATTTTGACCAGGAGAATCAAGCTATATCTTGTGCATAAATTCGGTACATAATCTTCTATTACTACCTGCATGCCTAAAGCGCCGTGATAAAATCCTATTACAGAAAAAATAATTAGTGGTACTATATTTTCAGGCTTTTGTAATATTGTAACTATTTCTCCCATGGAGTGGCCGCTTATAGAATGACCAAAATAAAATATCCATGCTCCAGATATTGTCAATATTATAGCTGTCACACGCTGCATAAGCCAATGATGCATACCTGTTTTAGCACTTTTTTGGATTTTATTTTTTTTAATAGTAGACATTTATATTTCTCACAATGATTTGTGTTTTGAGATTTCTAATGCTTTTTTGAAGCAAGTAACAGATAATTTAGAAAAAAGCCACATTACCAAAAAACTAAATACAATGATTCCTATATTGACCATTACAAAATTTAGTTCGCTTAAAAATACAGTTTTGCCATCACTAGTAATTAATTCAGTTGCATGTGACCCACTAAATATCGATATTACGCTAGCCACAACCCAAAAAATGGAAGCCACTACAGCGCTAGAAAAAAAGGCTGTAATAGAAAAGAAAAAACTAAATCTGACATTATTCCACATGATATACCTTTATTAAATTGTGACCAAACAAAATATTGTCGTTAGTAATATTGTGCATAATACTACAATCCATCCGCTTTTATGCATTGCAGGGATAGAATAGCCCATGCCTATGTCCCAGAATAAATGCCTTATACCGTTGCATAAATGGTAGAAGAATGCTGCGATTAGGCAATATAGTCCTATCCTTACGAATAGGCAATTTATCAAGTTAAATACAGAATGATCGAATTTGCTAAATACCCAGAAAATCATCCACCAACTTAAAGCTGCAAATCCAAAAAACAACCCAATACCGGTCAAGCGGTGGAAAATAGACATTACAGAGCTGATTTGCTTTTTGTAAATCGATAAATGAGGAGAGGTTGGGCGTTTATTGTGTATTTCATCTGTATGTGTCATACATATACTAGTAGTGTAGTTAAAAACTGATTATATATAGAATTTTGACTGCGACAAAGAGATTTTATGGTGAGGATAGTTTTTTTAAATATAAAGGGTAGGGTGGTCACAGTATTGTAGAGACATAAACAAGTCTCTACAATAATATATTATAACCTGAGCTTGATGTAAGAAATAGCATGACACTGCTTACAAACCTCATCCTAGTGCTTGATACTAGGACCCATTTACAATTTTTGGATCATCTGGTCGGGGCCAGATGATGACGAATGGGGCTAAAGCCTATAACAATCAGCTTTATCAGATTCTTGTTCAAGCAATGCTTCACCATGACTTAATCCATGTCGACTCATAATATGTTCATTTATTAATTTCTTGTCATATAATTAAGAACATCGTTTTTCTTAAAATATTAACAATAATATTAAATGCAAAGTTTTTATAAGATAAAATCTACAGAATTTGAGTTGCAATTATACAACTACAGAATTTGTGCTTTAGTGGTTTGCTAGCGGAAGTGAGTTTAGGTATATGATTTGACCAGTATGCCTACACCTCAAGGCTTTGTCTTAGAGACTTGGTTAACATATATTTGTCTCGCCTGTCCGTCCGTGCGTTATGCCAGGTCTACGACCAGACGTAGTTTCTTGACGAATCCTGGTGGGCGGTAGTGGACTCGAACCACCGACCTCTACGATGTCAACGTAGTGCTCTAACCAACTGAGCTAACCGCCCAATAATTAGTAATAGATAAGTCCTACTGCGTCATAGTTGGGGTTCTTCGGTGCGCACGTATAAATATACATTTACGCTCCTCGATCCCACTATTCCTAGTATTACTTTATTTATTACTATTTATTGCCTATTTGTATAAATCGGTGTCATCCCAGCGAAAGCTGGGATCCAGTAAAATACCAATATGCATTTTTTATTTCTTCTCTATAGCTCGTAATCTTATGGACCCTAGCTTTTGCTAGAATGATAAAAAAAAGCTAAGATCAGACCAGAGGACTCGGATGAAACTATACCCAGCTGGATGACGCCCAATTACACTAAGCAGCGTCGAAATCTTCTGATTCTGTTGAAGTGCTAGAAGCTTCTTCTAAGGCATCTTTTGTAGCACCGCTTCTATATTCATTTATAGCATCTTTTGCTTCGGACTCAGAACGACCAACATTTATAAGGATATTGCATGTTACATCCGCGTGAAGAGCTATCATTACTTCATATACTCCCAGTGCTTTAATAGGAGAGCTCAAAAAAACATTTGCATGAGAAACTTCAACACCAGAAACTGATTCTACAATTTTTGCTATCTCTTTGTTAGATACTGAGCCAAACAAACGTCCATCATCCGCACATTGTCTGATGAAAGTAAAATCTTTTCCTTCGATTTTTTTGGAAGATACTTCCGCTAATTTTTTAGCTTCTGCATTTTGTTTTTCAAGCTCAGCTCTTTGTTGCTCAATTGCTTTTTCGTTTTCAGCTGTGGCGCGCACTGCGAGTTTTTGTGGTAAAAGGAAATTACGGCCAAAACCGTCTTTGACAGTTACTATTTCTCCGACTTTGCCAAGACCACGTCTTTGCTTTAATAGAATTACTTTCATATTTTTCTTCTTTAATATTATTTACTTGATCCACCTGAAACAAAAGGCAGAAGAGCAAGAATTCTTGCAATTTTAATCTGACGCTTTAGTAATCTTTGGTTAGAAGCCGATACATTAGTTACGCGGCTTGGTAGAATTCTCCCACCTTCTGACACGAATTTTGCAAGAGCGTTAGGATTTTTGTATGTGATTTCTGGAGCTCCTGAACCTGACAAAGGGCAACCTTTACGTCTTTTGAAATAGACTTTTTTTGTATCGTCTACTGCGCCTGCTGGTCTTTGTCTTTTTTCTTGTGTCATATTTTTTTCTCGCTATTATTTTACAAGTTTCTAAATTAAATGTGCGCGGTTAATATGGCCACGCTACTGTTCCATCGCGGAACTTGGGATTTATACCCTTAAAGCAGTAACATCTACAACTTCTTCTACTTCAACTCTATCATTTCTTAGGATAGGGGAAGGTTCTTTACTGATCTCTTCTACACGTTGTGTTAAGAAACGAATCACGTCTATACTATATTTCATTTTGCGTTCCATTTCTGCAATAGCAGCTGGAAGAGCATTCAACCCCAATAGAACATAATGTCCCTTGCGATTATTATTTATTTCATATGCAAGATTACGTATACCCCAATATTCTTGCTTTACAAGCTCTCCACCATTAGCTTTTATTACTTCCACAAAACCATCTGTGATTTTGTCCAAATCTGCTGAAGATACATCTTGACGTATGATGAATACTGATTCATATAAAGGCATATATAACCACTCCCTGGTATTATTTACTGTAAAATACAGGCGTTTATACCAATATTATCATAAAATTTCAAGTATAATCTTCTCTGTTTTCATGAAAATATCAAAAATCATATAAAAAAGCCTTTTTTCATCTGATATCTTTCTCTTAAATATGCATTTGTAATTGACCTAAGGGCGTTTTCATAATATAACTGTTGTTTAAATTCATCATTACTTATGTATTTGGATTTTTTATTCATAGTAGAGTTGCTTTTTATTTGTGTAGCTCTATTTATGGTTATAGGATATGCCTGTATAATGAGTTCATGTTGAATCTTTAAGACTAAAAACAAGTAGTGGATAGAGATGTTTGAGAAATTACCCCCAAAAATATTAGTTGCCGAAACAGATGAAGTTGCGCGTGCAACCATATGTAATACTATGGAACGACACTGGTTTTCTGTTGAGAGAGCCGATAATCCGGAGGTGGCGCATAATGTTTTCTTATCTAGCTCTCCTAATTTTGTTATATTAAGCTCAAAATTTGGTGCAGCTAAAGTGCATGATTTGCTTCGAGTAATGCGCGCATCTAGTACAAATTCAGAATTGCCAATAATAGTTCTTTTAGAAGAATCAGAATCCAAAGATACTTATAAAGATGTTGCAGACCCTTTTATGGAATTTGTAAACAGACCTTTTGTACCATCTGAATTGCTTTCACTTGTTAAGGTGCTGCTTAGAAAATCGAACCCTGTATTTCAGGATAAGATTATAAAATATAAGGATCTTACAATGGATCTTGCTACTTATAAAGTTCAGAGAGCAGGAAAGAAAATTCATTTAGGGCCAACTGAATTTAAGATAATGCAAATGCTTATACAATCTCCTAAGACCATATTATCAAGACAGCGTATTATTGATTATGTATGGGGTGGGGATCAGACAATAGAACCCCGTACTGTGGATGTTCACGTTAATCGTCTTCGTTCTTTGGTCAAAATTAATGACGAAGAGCTACCTTTTATAAAGACAGTGAGAGCTGCAGGCTACTGCTTGAACTTACCTGGTGAAAGGGATTAATACCACTGCTTAAAATTACTTGCAGCTTCTATAAAAGCGTTGAACAAAGCTATATCTAACTCAGTATTCTGATATTCTGGATGCCATTCTACACCGATGGCAAATTCATGTCTGGTACATTCTATAGCTTCTATGATACCATCTGGGGCAGTAGCGCTGATAATCATGTTATTGCCTATTTTATCAATGGCCTGATGGTGAGTAGAATTTACTTTGTGAACAAGCTTTCCACCAGCTATGCCAGCTAGTTTACTTCCATTTTCAATATTAATATCATGCCAAGGTGCATTTTTTGGCATAGGTTGCTTATGTTCTATACTATGTGGCCGCACCGTCTTTAGATCCTGGATTAACGAGCCACCAAAAAACACATTCATTAGTTGCATACCATAGCATATTCCAAGGAAGGGCATGTTGTTTGTCAAAGCTTTTTCAAGCAGCTTCATATCATAATTTGTACGTGAGTCGTTGATTACTACTGTATCATTTAAGATTTCTTGTCCATAGAATTTAGGATGAATATCGTAATCACCACCTGGGATAATCAGCCCATCTGCGATAGCTAGCACTTCGTCGATTGATGAGTCATCGAAGGGTAACATAATAGGGACTCCGCCACATGAAGTAACCGCTTTTGCATAATCTTCTCTCAGAGCGTACCAATCATATTCAGAATATGAGTTTTTCTCTGCCCCTGGTTGTGAGTCTAAAGAAATAGCTATAATTGGTTTGGTCATGTTCGTCATCCTATGGCTTGTCCATGGGGTCGATAATATATTGTATAGGTCTTCGGGTCAAGCCCGAGGATGACGGTAAAAGAGGACTGGGGTGCAATAAAGAGCTAAATGATAACAATCACGCTTTCCCATGGCAATGTTTATATTTCTTGCCAGATCCACAAGGGCAAGGCTCGTTACGTGAGATTTTTCCCCAGCTTGAAGGGTCTTCGGCAACTCGATCTTTAGGGTCGATATATGCTTTTGCGGGTTGGTATGCTACTTCTAAACTTGTCCCATTATTAAATTGCTGGAATGCAGGATCTTCGCGTGTTTCGCGTAGGTTTGTGAGTTTACGATTAGTCAATCTCACAGCATCTTGGTCTGTTTCTTTATCGATATAAAGATGCGCTACTCTTGCTACGAATGATTCTTGCAGAGAATCGAGCATTTTTTCGAATAAAGAAAACGCTTCGCGTTTATATTCAATTAATGGATCTTTCTGTCCATAAGCTCTAAGGGATATGCCTTGTCTTAAATGATCTAGATAATGCAAATGATCTTTCCAGACCTGATCTAAAGTTGTGAGCAATATATATCTAGTAGCATTTGTCATCATATCTTTGCCAAAATCCTTTTCTTTTTTCTCATAAAGATTTCTAGCTAAACTCCTGATATTCTCAATTATTTCTTCCTCATTTATGTCGGATTTCGATATAGTGTCTTCTGGAATTTCTATATCAAATATTCTATGAATTTCTTTTACAAGACCTTCTATATCCCATTCCTCTCTATATACTCCATGAGGTATAAATCTTGTAACAATAGATTCTATAACTTGGTCAGCTAGTGAAAGGAAACTTTCCTCTATAGTTTCAGATAGCATAATTTCGTTACGTTGCTGATATACTACTTTTCTTTGATCATTCATTACATCATCAAATTTAAGCAGATTTTTCCTTGTTTCATAGTTATGACCTTCAACCTTCTGCTGAGCTTTTTCTAAAGATCTGCTGATCATAGGGTGATGTATTGCTTCGCCATCTTTAAGACCTAAGCTACGAAGGATTCCTGATACGCGTTCTGATGCAAAAATTCGCATCAAATCATCATCAAGGGACAGATAAAACTTAGTTTCACCTGGATCACCCTGTCTGCCAGAGCGGCCTCTTAATTGGTTATCTATACGTCTGCTCTCGTGGCGTTCTGTGCCTATTATAAATAGCCCACCAGCATCTTTTACCTTTTGCTTTTCAATAGAAGTATCTGACTTGATTTTTGCTAAAATCTTTTCTCTATCTTTTTCAGGAATGTCTCCCATTTGCTCTAACAGC
>CAZIGS010000027.1:0-9785 GCA_964538645.1 uncultured Rickettsiaceae bacterium | reverse complement strand
TGGGGTTTTAATTTATGTACAGAAGAAAATATATTTTTTAAATCATCAATTGTAGTATTTCTAATCCTAAGACCAATAAATTCTGGATTTGTTTCAATTAGTCTTTCATAAGTGCCTGTATATATAAAATGCTCTGAAGATTTTTTTAACCATTTTGCAGCCTTATTATAATCTTGAGCTACACCATTTCCATATAGATATGCTAATCCCAAGTGATATGTTGCTTGCGTATCTCCTAAATCCGCACCTTTACTAAACCATTTGAATGATTCACTATAATTAATTGGTACTAGTTTATTATCTATATAAATAAGACCTAATTTAGTAATAGCATATATACTCCCCATATCAGCAGCTCTTCTATACAAAGAAATAGCCTTATCGTAATCTTTAAATGGACTTTCTTTATCAGAATAATGGTGTTCGCCTGTGTATAATTGAGCAATATGAATCATTGCATCAATATCTCCTTTTTCTACAGCTTTTTCGTACCAAGACATGGCATTATTGTAATCTTGAGCTACTCCATTTTTGCCCCTTTCATAATATATTCCTAACTGCGTCATTGCCTCAATATGACCTGCATTTGCACAAACTTCAGCAAGTTTATATCCTTTGGATTCTCTTTCTTTGTCTATAGAATCTTTGGAACAATCAGGAGCTTTATTGCAGGAAGTTATGGTAAATAATAATGTAAATACAGATAGAAATTTAGCTATAATATAATGATATTTCACAAGAGATCTAAATATTATCATTTATTATAGCTCTTATTTTATTTATTTTAGTTTCTTCTTTTTTATTTAGAGGTTTCGCTCCTCCATTCAGCAAAGCTTCTAATATTAATTTTCTATTTTTTATAAAAGAAATACAGCTTTGGTAACTTTGACATTCTTTAGTTTTATACTTAGACCAATCGAAATATAAAATATATGATAAAGGGTATATTTCTTTTTTTGTAGACTTATAATTAGTTTTAGAAAAGAAATCAAATTGTGTTTCTTTACGAATTACTGGAGTATAAGCTAAGGCTTTATTGGTGTTAAGTATAGATACAATATCATTATATGAGACATTATGTTCTAAAGCTCCATAAAAACCTTCACTGCTTATAATAGCTCCAGCTTTTAGAAAAATTTGCAATATCTCTGAATCTACCTGACCTTCAGATAACATATGACTGATTAAATTTCCGTTTTGTCTTGAATACTCTTCGTTCCAATCTATATCTTGCGTTAAAAGGAAATTTAGTTCTTTCTCATTTTTCTTGCATGTATATAACAAAGTACTACTTTCTTTACGTAAAACCTTAGCACCTTTAGCTTTTAAATATTCCGAAATACTACCATAATCACATAAATTTGCTCCTAATGCTGATTTATCGCCTCTCCATTTCGGAGCAATATAATTTACATCCGCTCCTTTATTGACATAATGTTTAATCTTTTCCAAATTGTTGTTTTGTGCTGCAGCAAAAAACAAAGTATTGATAACTTTTTTACTATTACGCCCAGTATTAAATTCACTTACGGCACGCATTACTTCAGGATTTTTATCATCTATAGCTTTTAATATACTAAGAGATGCATATGGATAAGTAGAATAATGAATATAATTGATTAAATCTGTTATATCATATCCATTAAAAATAACTTTATCTTTCTCAGTAACCAGCCTATACCCATCTCCAAGAAGAGTTCTAGTACCGTTAGCTGTAATAATTTCATTTGTTGAATATATCGAAAACCGCGAATTAGCTATAGTATTAATAGGAAGCATAGCTAAAATCAAAAAGATGGTGTTAATTATTATATTTTTTGACATTTTTTTCCTAACTCTTTATTCATATGTTAATCATGTATGATACCTAGATAAACTACAATTATCTATTATGCAAGAAATTTTTATAGTGGTATATGGCATTGCTAAATATTGATCGTTTGGAATAAAGTAATTATGATGAACTCATACCTCCCCCAATACAGGAGCTGTATTCGTCTCGACATCATCTTGAGCACATATATTATCAAAACTGTCCCATATACTGTCGAGATCTTCACCATTTTCTAAGGATTCACAAAACGACCTTATTGTGGAACCAAAATCGTAGTTTTTAGTATTACATTTCTTGTACAATTCCAGCATATCCTCAAAATAGAAGTCATTATCCTTTACTACATTTAATATCTCTAGTACAGCATCAAAAGGATCTTCATCATCTGGGCAAGCTTCATAAATAGCTATGAAATTCTCCAGACCTATTTTTTTCAATGCTTCAATTATTTCCTCATTATCCTCACCTTCATCCTCTTCTTCATATTCATTAGGATCATATAAAACTTCTTTAAATCTCTTTAACGCAGAAAAAGGGATTTTTTCTACAGCTTCATCTAACACCCTGTTTCTATCATGCGACAGATTATCATAGATTCCTTCTAAAATTAATCTTGATACAATTTTTGCAAACTGCTCCTTCTTATCTGCTGAATCTATCTCTTGCATTACCTCATCTATATCTGCACCATATTCTAATATACCATTCCTAAGGGCCAGCTCATCTTGACAATATATAGCCACAGTTTGTTCAATAATATTTCCAGCTCCCCATTGATCATAAATTTGTGCTAACATAAAATATATATTTGCAGGATGCTCTTTATAAGATGATAATATCTCTCCAATCTCCATTTCTGTAGCTAATGTTTTATCTACCATATATAATATTTCATCTACATCATGCTTATATTTTTTAGCCAAGGTAGCAAATTCTAACCATAGTGAAAAAAGTTCTTTAAAATCTGCGGATTCTTGAAATGCAAATATCTTATCAAATGTATCTGTAACATTATCATCATATAAACACAGTTCTAATAGATCTTTTAATGATAAAACTTCTTCTTCATCATTAATCATATCAAGAATTCTTTCATCATAAAATATCCCAGCTAAAACATTGTCTGTAGCCCCTTTTTCAATTGCATCAAGTACTTGGTAAAGATCTATTTTATCATCCTCTATCATTTCAAGAAGATTTTCCTGGGAAAGCATCAATATGACAGCGTGTGAGAATTTTGTTATTTCTATACCATATTCGTCTTCGAGTATTTTAAGGAATTTTGACTCATGCTCTGTTCTAGTAATTTTAATTTTATATTTCTTTATAAATTCATCAACAGCTTTTGCAGTTTTTGATATTCTATCAACCATATCAGGAGCTATATATTCAGTTAGCTTTTCTTCTGCTATTTTTCTTTCAGCAGCGCTTTTTGCATTGCGTATCTGAGCAAATAGTGAGATACATATATGCCTATTGTTGCCTTCGATTTTAATCACACCATTAACTAGTAAATTATCATACCAAGCTTTCTTGTTGAAATGAGATTGAGTAACTTGCTGGAATAGTTTAATATCACTTTCATCTGGAGAAGCTCCTTGCTTAAATGCTTCAGAAAAAGCAATAAGAGTTTTATCGGATTTTTTACTTGATTTTGTATATTTTGCGCGTGTTGGAGCTAAACTTATTAATGGTTTGTCATCACTAAATATAAGACTTGCACCATCTCTATCTTTCACTTGCCTCAGTAAATTAGGAGATTCCATGTTGCCTTTAGCTCTAGATCGAGAATCTTTAGATACAAAACTCTCTGGTACAGTGTCATGACCTTCAGGAATTTGAACACATAGATTAGGTTCTGGAAAATATGAAGCACCTGGAATATGCTCATTAGTAATCACTCTTACCATTCTATCTACTTTACTCGCAAACTGAAGAGCATGTCCCCAGTTTTCATCATATGGAAACTCATAACCAGTAGTCATAACCGTTGGTGCATATTTTGACACTATTCTTAAGTAAGCACTATAAATACCGTTAAAGTCAACAGTATCACTATCTACAATACTTAGATATATATTGGCCTTAGAGTCTTCTTCACGAAAGTCTTTGACTAATTTTTTAGTTTTATCGTGGTTTTTTGCGTATTCTCGAAGCTCTTGGTATGGAACTTCTATTCCTGATTCAGTCAGTTTTAGGAATTTTTCAGCTTTGGATGGGTCAATATATTTAAGTTGCTTATAATACTTCCTAACATGTTCGTAAGGAACCTTCTTCCCTCTCGCGTCTTTCCATTGGCATTTCCAGAAAAAACCAAATTTTTCGTACCTCATATCTGTTTCTACATTACTACCCAGCTCGATATATAAATCTTTATTGTTTCTTGTGCTTAAAGATTGCATTCTATTAAGCCCTATACTAGCCTTAACAGCACCAATTTTATGAAGATCTACATCTTCAAAACCTCTACTAGATACATTGTTTAACAAAGGTTCAACTAAATGACTATCATGATGCTTAAAAACATTTTTTACACCAGGTATTTCTATTATCCTCGATTTTTTAGAACTTCTACTGGCTGCGGTAGTAAATGGTGTATTATTATCTTTAAAATCAAATAGCTCACGATCAAAACTTTCATCAGGTTCTTCATCTGATGAGTCCTCAGAATATTTTCTTTTTAATGGAGCAGCAATAGAACTAATAACAAATTTAGTATGTTCTGCTATTCTCTTGTAATCAGTAGTTTTATTTATAGACATCTTGCCCCCAATATCCAAAATCTAATCCACATAATACATGCCTCCTTGTCCACTAGGAGCTGCTCCCGCATCCTCATCATCTGATTCTGTTGCTATTATATGATCAGGATTCCAAATTGGTGCTCCACAACCAATAATAACTAAATTTTCAGCTGAAATTTTTGCAAATTCATGTATGACTGCTATAGCTAATTGCTGCTGCGCTAGCCCTAGAGCTAAATATTTTTCATGCAACTCCTGCCCTAAAAACTTTAGTAAAAAATTAGGATCTATAGTAGAAAACTCATCCAAAGGTACGTACCAATTAGGATAAGCTCTAGCATGCATTCCTGAAATATCTTCTATTCCATAACCATCCATCACAAGTTTGCAGTGAGCGCAGCATAATAATGAAGTAGCAACATAATCAAGCTGTTTATGTTTGCTGAGATAGTCAAATAATATCCTAAGTTCAGCATGAGCATTATCTGGTAATTCATCTACTACTCTAACAACATGCTGAGCATCACCCTGAGGCCCACCATGAGCCAAAAGCCACTGTGCAAATTGTGTATTTTGAGTGAATTCATGAGCAACGAAATTATCTAGTTTCTCAATATCAACAAAATATTGCTGGGCCTTTGATAAAAAGAGATCAATTCCATCTTTACCACCTTTGCTTTGTTTTACGTACTCAGGAGCGTCTATAGTACCATCTTTTATCTTTTGCTCTACAGATTCTAGCCATAGAGAAACTAGGGTTACTTTACCCTTTATATTTGGATGATGAGCTCTAAACTCACTAAAATCTTTATTTAATTGACCAAGAAACTCGTCCAATTTAGATTTTTTTGAATCTAAATACTGGCCTGGAAAAGGATTATATTTTTTATACCATCTAGCCGCTTCCCAGCACAAACCATTCATAAGAATTTGTGCATTACTATTATCAACTAATTCTTTGCATTTATCTTTTTGCGATTCATCAGTACAATTGGCAAGCACTGCCACTTTTGTCATATGTTGTACTAATTGTTCCGCTCTGCGCTGCAAAGAGTTATATGGAGTATCGAGCATTACAGTTGTTGGCATTTCAAAATCAGGTGCTTGCATATATTCTTCTTTAAGAATGTGTAAAAAAGGCTTAAAATCTCCTGTCATACCTACACTAGCCTCTCCTACAAAAGGAATCAGATGCTGAGCAGCTGTTAATTTAATTTGAAAATTAGGATTTTGTCCATCTGCTAGTTTTAATCCATTTGCTCTTGCAGAATAAAAATAAGTGAGAGATTTATCTGACACAAACCTTACTTCTTCTGCATTATGGTTTGTAGAAACATAAAGGACTGGAAAAAATTGATACTGATCCACCGCAAGAGGATCATGTTTGATTAATATTGCTATTCTGGTTTTTATCCTGTCTTCTGAATGGCCAGCTCTATTCGTGGCAACTTGTATTTCACTTCCATCAAATGCAACAGCAGCGCATACTTCATCTCCTACAAGCAGTCGTGCCATAGAGTCTAGCCTTCGATCAAACTGATCGCGTGCAAATGTTGTGTTGTCCGGGTTAGATGCAGCTATCCGATCGTAAAACCCTTTAGTAAAATCCACTAATGTGGCATCAACTACGTGCTTTGTTTGTGAGTCTATCATTGCTGAAATAATGTCCTTACTCACCATCACCTCCTGTCAAATATAAATTCATTGCAAAAATTTTCCAAGCAACTTGGTACCGTCAAGTTAATTCAAATTAGGATTTAGATATATAGCTTTATCTAAATAGCTCAAACTCTATATCCTGTTACCGACAATTTATCCGCTTCTAAGGCTCAGACATCTGCAGATTTAATTTTTTAGCTTTTACTGATACCAAGCTGCAATCTATAAAATAGTAGGCAAACGACGAGCAACAAACTAGTTTATGATTGCAACTTGGTATGAAGCATCACTATCGGTTAAAACAGTCATAGACATTGACATAACTTACTTTTATTTTTCATTAGCAAATAAACGTAATGTATCATTGTTTTTTAATAAAACAAATAGAAATTTTAAACTTATAGTTTGCTATACCTATAAAGCAGCACTAGAACTTCTACGACCTACACCGAGACTCCCTACAGTTTAAGTCCAGTTTCGGAACTTTGAGGTTTAGCAACATTTTGTGGGGGCTTTTTCATTCCATCATTAAGTAGAACTTGAGCTGCTTCAGTAGCAACAGATGCAGCTTGGTTCAACACATTAGTGTTCTTTACTGCTGGAAGGTTGTTAGGATCTGGGGCTAATGCAGCAGCTGCAACTTGCTGAGCCTGAGCAACAACAGCTGGTGGAAATTCTGTTCCATCAGTACGCTTTGGAGGAGGTGGCATATCTCCAGCTACGCTACTCATTCTATTAAAATTCTCAACAGCACCAGCAACTTGAGACTCTGATGGCACCATAGCATCTCGTCGTTTTCGTGTTGGCCCCTCAGGAGCTTGATCTTTATACTGTGCATCTGTTGCTACTGAAGCAGCTCCAGCTACAACCTGGCTTGTATCACTAGCTAGCACATTTTGTGTAGCACCACCACCAGCAACTGCAAGATGAGCTTCTTCACCTGGCACATCTTTTCCATCACCCACTCCCTTGGCAACGGTATCTGTAGCAGAACCAACTTCTAAATAATCATCCTTTCCTTTAGGTGGACCATGCTCTTCATCTGGTTTAACACCCATATATCCCTTACCTTTATCACCAACTGTTAAACCATCGTCATCTCGTGCATTAGGATCAAATAATGGATTAGCTCCTTTCGGTGGACCTTCTTGCTGCACTGTAGAAGCAGCGGATGCTTCACGTGCTGCTACTGCTGCTAATATTTCTGCATCAGTTTGATCTGAATGTCGCAAGGCTGAAGCTATTTCTTGCTTAACTTCCCCTGCTTGTATACCATCATTCACGTATGCAGAACCACCGTTAACCACCCCTGTGTCACCATACGCCCGAGCTTCCATTTCCTTATTTATCAAATTATCGATTTTTTGTGCCTCTTCTTCCTGTCTTAGTGTTATAGGATCTACAACTTTTGTCCCATCTGGACCAATAACAGTAGCCTCTCTAAGCGCATCGCTACCAACTCCAGCCATATCAATCGATGCAGCCCTAGCCGGAGCAGATAGATCTAGCCCAGAAGGATCAGCAGGTGCCGCAGGAGACGCAGCTGAAGCAACAGCTGCTGCAAGCGATGAAGATGCTGTAGTAGGAGATGCTGGATCAATAGCACTAGATCCAGGCAGCCCACTTCCAGATCCAATAGGAGGAGTTGGACTTGAAACAGACATAGTCGTGGCAGAAGGAGCTTCTACAGAAACACTAGCAGTCAAAGGATCCGTCCTTGATGGAAGGCTGATTGAAGGATCAGGCACTGCTGCCCCACCCTCTATCTGTGGACGGGCTTCCGCTGGATCAGGAGACGTATCCACTCCAGATGCACCAACTGCTGCTCCAGCAACCTTAGCTACTGTACTCTCTCTCTCTCGAAGCATCTCATCTGCACGATTAATATCTCCAGAAGCCCTTACTCCTAACTCAGATGCAATTTCCTTACCCTTAGATTGTTCCTTCGCTTCAACAGCAGCTCTTACAGCTTCTTGCGTATCCTTATCAAGCGAGTGACCATTAACTAATTCACCATCTACTATCTTACCATCCTTATATACTAAAAATGATTCCTTCCCTCCAGCAATAGCTTTTCCATCAGAATCAAGCTCAGGTACTACAACTACTCCAGTAAACTTATCCTGAATCTGCGGCTTAAACTTACCAGCCTCTCCTTCCGCAGGAGCCAATTCAACAGATTCTTTAGGTTCCTTAAGCACCTCACCAATTTTACCTCTCTCTATAGCATGCTCAGGACCCTTAGTAGAATCTCTTAACGTTCCCAAGGAAGCTTCTATAGATTCGGCGGCCTCCTTCCCTTCAACAGCCTTCACTTTTATAAGATCTGGTGTTGGTGTAGCTTCAATCGGTATAGCAACAACTCTCTTCTGTTGCTTCTCTTCTAATTCTGCTAAAGCTGCACGACTCAATGGATGGGCAGACATATCAGATATATGACCATTCTCTAACTTACCATTCTCATAAACAAGAGCACCTGATGTACGCTCCATATCAAGTGAGCCATCAGGTTTTTTACCAGGTAAAAAAACTGTTCCCGTAAAATTCTCAGGCACCCTCACTGCATAACCACTACCATCTTGATCACGCTCTAATTCAACATATTTTTTAGGGAGTTCGCCATATGCTTTCTCACGAAAATCCCCCATGGTTTTGTCATAAAAAGCTTTTTGCTCTGGACTAGTAGAAGCCCTATGCCCATCCATAGATCTTGACATATTATTGCCAACAGCTGGATCTTCAATAACTGTAGCATAAGCTTTGTTAGGCTCTAACTCTGCCTTTCTAGCAGCATTCAAAGTATCTTTATGGATTGAGCAGCCTGATTCTGGATCAAAAACATGGCAACCTACAAGCTTACCACCTTTAAATATCAGAATATCTTGTACTGGATTGCCATTATCGTCAAAAAGCTGTTTCCCATCCTTATCAAGACGTGGAACAAACATTGGACCATCAAGACCTTTCTTATCAGCCTCAGTTAAATCAATTTTATATTTATTATCTTTATCTACTTCATATATCCCAGGCTTTGTTACATTGCCAGCAGCATCTCTTTGTATTCCCTCTACTGGACGAGGTCCTTTTACTATATTACCATCTTGATCTCTTTCAACCTTATCTAATTCAGCTTTGAAATATGCTGCTAAACGTGAAGCAGCCGCTTTATCCGTTTTACTCTTTCCTTCCTGCGCTAGCACCTTCTCAATCTCTTCCATAGTACCACCAATACTCGGAGCGGATCTGGTCCTATCTGCAGCTAATTCTCGTTCAGGAGACTCTGGCACAGCGCCAAGCTGATTCTGTTTCTGAATAGCCTCTTCATGTTCTTCTGTAAATTTCTTATAATACGCCTTTGTATTTTCCTGAAAAAAATTCTCTCTTTCAGCTTCTGAAGGTTGTGCTTTGGGTTCTGAGTCATTAGAAATACTTTGTTGAACTTGACTTGATGGCAATGTTTGCTTCCTTGCCAGAGCCCAACCTATAGATGATTTATGTACATCTGGATTATTGAATAAAGATACTGTAGCTATTTGTGATGCATCAGA
>CAZIGS010000026.1:3111-9900 GCA_964538645.1 uncultured Rickettsiaceae bacterium | reverse complement strand
ACAGAAGAATAGGCTATCATTTTTTTCATATCTAACTGAGTCATTGCTACATATGACCCATAAATAATGGCAAAAATGCTAATATACATAACATATTCAGCATAATACAAGCTAGAATCTGGCAATATCTGTATCAGAACACGAATCATTCCATAACCACCCACTTTCAACAAAATACCAGCAAGTATAACAGACCCACTTGTGGGTGCTTGGACGTGGGCATCAGGAAGCCAAGTATGGAAAGGGACCATCGGTACTTTTACAGCCATGCTGACAAATATTCCTATCCATACCCAATGAGGCAAAGAATTAGCCAAGTCTTTAGTATGTGCAAAAAGATATATCATATCAAAACTACCTATTTTGACATAAATAGTTATTAGAGCGATAAGGAAAAATACTGATCCAAAGAATGTATAGAGGAAAAATTTGAATGAAGCATAGACTCTGTGTTCCCCTCCCCAGCATCCTATTATTATATACATTGGTATTAGCATTGCTTCGAAAAATATATAGAACAGCAATAGATTCACTGATGCAAAAGATGCTATTACAAATGACTCTAAAAGCAAAAAAGCTACCAAAAATTCTTTTACTCTTTTGTCTAAACTGCAAGATATGGATAAAAAACATATAGATATAAGAAGACCTGTCAAAAATATGAATAACAGTGATATACCATCTACTCCTACATGATATTCAAGCCCTATACTTGGAGCCAAACTATAATGCTCCTGAAATTGGTACCCTGTTTTGCTATGGTCAAATTTTGCAATCATACATAATGAAACTAGCAATGTAATAAATGAGCTGAATATACCTATATATTTAGCATATATATTACGTCTATCTATATTTTCATGATTTGCAAAAATTCCTACAAATATAGCAGTTACCAATGGCAATAATATTAGAGTTGAAAGGAGAGGTATTTGTATATTCATATAGCTCATAACAGAAACCACTTAATTAACCACCATGACATTATTCCCAATAGCCCTAGCAATATATAAAAAGCATATGAGAATATATAACCATTCTGCATTTTAGATACTATGCTAGCTGATGTTTTTGATATATCTGAACTGCTATTTGGCACTAAGTCTACAATTGCATCAATGTATTTTGAGATACGAGATATCATGAAATTCGTTCTAACAAAAACAATATCATATATCTCATCAACAAAATATTTATTGACTAAGATTTTATGAAATAGGCTAAATATATTAGCTATTTTTGCAGCAATTTTGAACTGGTATATTATCACCCCAACAATCATACCACATAATCCAACTGCCATAGGTAGATATTTAATTCTCTCTACAGCTTCGCTATGTTCGTGAATTGCAAAATAACTTACTAAAAACCACCCACTACACACACTACCAACAGCAAGCAATATCAAAGGCATTATCATTACCAGAGGCCCTTCATGTGGGTGATTTGCTTTACTGCTATCGCCATGAAATACCATCACAATTATCTTCATGGAATATATCGCTGTAAGAAAAGCTGCACATAGACCTATTATAAATGGGATTTGACCATAAGGATTAGAAAAAACTGACTCTAATATCAAATCCTTCGAATAATATCCAGCAAAAGGATATATTCCCATTATCGCAAAAGATCCTATCCAAAATAAAATATATGTTATTGGCATATATTTCCTTAAGCCACCCATTTTTGTAATATCCTGCTCATGTATAGCGTGTATAACTATACCAGCACATAAGAATAACATTGCTTTGAAAAATGCATGAGTGACTAGGTGAAATACCCCAGCTTCATATGTTAGAGCACCGCATGCCATAAACATATATCCGAGCTGGCTACAAGTTGAGTAGGCAATGATTTTCTTTATGTCAGTCTGAGCTATTGCAATACTAGCTGCGAAAATACAGGTTATAGATCCAACCCACAGAATAATATGAGAAACAACAGGAGCCTGTTCAAATAAAGGAGCGGCTCTTGCTAGTAAAAACACACCAGCTGTAACCATTGTAGCAGCATGTATCAACGCAGAAACAGGAGTTGGTCCTTCCATAGCATCAGGGAGCCAAACATGAAGTCCAATTTGAGCAGACTTCCCCATACAACCTATAAATAGCATCATACATATTATCTCTATGACTGGTATTTGCACTCCTATAAAATCAATATATGCTTTGCTCAAGACTTTGCTACTATTAAATACCACATCGAAATTAGTAGAACCTGTAAAATATATAATTCCCAATATGCCAATTATAAAAGCAAAATCTCCGACTCTATTCACAACAAATGCTTTTACCGCAGCTGATGAGGCAGAGTCTTTCTTATACCAAAAACCTATCAGCAAATATGAACATAGACCTACTCCCTCCCAGCCAAAAAACAGCTGTAAAAAATTGTCAGCTGATACTAAAGCTAACATACAAAAAGTAAAAAATGATAGATAGCTCATAAAACGAGGTAGGTTCTCATCCTCAATCATATAGCCATAAGAATATATATGCACTACACTCGAAACTAGAGTAACAACTACAAACATTACTGCTGTAAGCTGATCTACATATATAGCCCAGTCTATTCTGAAATCACCAATATTAAACCAAGATGCTATAATATGATGAAATATTTGGTGTTTCATTTGTACAGCTAAAAGCAATTCTACAGATAAAATCGCTGATATAACAAGCATACCAGATGATATAAAATTAGCTGTCTTATGCGACAAATACTTACTTCCCACACCACAAACTATTCCTGAAATTAATGGTAGAGCTAGGATAAATACAGACATTTTCAACCCCTCATCTGACTTGCATCTTCTACAGCTATAGTTCCTTTATTACGGAAATATATCACCAGTATTGCAAGACCAATTGCAGCCTCTGCCGCTGCTACTGTTAGAATGAATAAGCTAAACACTTGCCCCACAATATCATTCAAATAACTAGAAAAAGCTACGAAATTTATATTCACAGACAATAGCATTAATTCTATAGACATAAGCAAAATAATAATGTTTTTGCGATTCAGAAATATTCCAGCTACCCCAATAACAAATATTAAAGAAGATAAAACTAGATAATCTATTAAACCTACTTCACTCATATTTAACTTTCACACCTATATTAGTTTTTACCTTTTTGATATCTAAAGAATTTGCTTTATTTTTACTTAGCTGCTGAGCTATATTCTGTCTCTTTACACCTGGCAAATTCCTATGAGTGAGTACGATACATCCTATCATTGCTACAAGTAAAATCAGACCGGAAATTTGAAATGGCAGCATAAATTCTGTATATAATACAGACCCAATAGCATGAGTATTTGTTACTCCCTCTGGAATTGGAAATGTTGCTATAGCAACAGAATGTTTGAGGGCAAGCATAATAATTGTTACAATATCTGCACCGAATAATACAAGAAAAAACAGAACTAAGGGCCAATTTGCTGATACGCTGGATTTAATCTCTGTTATGTTAATATCAAGCATCATGACTACGAATAAAAACAATACAGCTACTGCACCTACATATACTATGACCAAAGTCATTGCTAAAAATTCTGCACCCAAAAGAACAAAAAGTCCTGATGCATTGCAAAATGCAAAAATAAGCCATAATACAGAATATACTGGATTGCGGCTAAGAATTACCCCTAGACTACCTGTAATCAACAATCCTGCAAATAAATAGAAAAATAATATCATAATATTCCGTCAGTTAAATAAACCACGTTACGTCATCCTCGGGTCTGGGCCCGAGGATGACGGTTATGTCTGGATGACTTTGGTCCGTCATTTATACTTATAATCCGCCTTTAACTTAGCAGCAATTTCCTCTTCCCAAATATCACCATTCTGTAGTAGTTTCTCCTTATTATACAAAAGCTCTTTATGCGTTTCTGTAGCAAATTCAAAATTTGGCCCCTCTACAATTGCATCTACCGGGCATGCTTCTTGACATAATCCACAATAAATACATTTCGTCATATCAATATCATATTTTGTAGTGCGCCTACTACCATCACTTCGCTCTTCTGCTTCAATATAAATAGCTTGTGCAGGGCAAATTGCCTCGCATAATTTACATGCTATACATCTTTCTTCACCATTGGGATAACGCCTTAGAGCGTGCTCACCTTTAAAACGTGGAGAGATTTTGCTTTTCTCATATGGGTAATTTATTGTAACTTTACTTTTGAAAAGATATTTGAGAGTTACCCACATGCCTTTAGCAATTTCAAAAAGTGTCAGGGATTTAAATATAGTCCATATTCTGCTCATGCAATACCTCCTACACCCTCATTCTCGAGCCTTCTTTGACCGCCATTCTCGGCCTTGAGACGAGGATCTATAATTAATACATGAGTCCTCGGGTCTTGGCCCGAGGATGACGATCTAATTATATTCGGCAAATTTCCTGTGTAAAGCAGTGCACTGGATACTAATATTACCCAAAATAATGTAAGTGGTAGAAATACCTTCCACCCTAAATGCATAAGTTGATCATATCTATAGCGCGGCAGAGTTGCCCTAATCCATAAAAACACAAATAGCAAACATGCTATTTTCCATAAAAACCATATTATACCTGGTATAAATTCCAATTCTTTAATACCGAATGGTGGCAGATATCCTCCTAAGAAAAACACTGTCATCATGCTGCTTACCAGTATCATATTGGCATATTCGCCGAGGAAAAACATAGCAAATGTCATTGAGGAATATTCTACATTATAGCCAGCAACTAATTCTGCTTCCGCTTCTGGCAAGTCAAATGGAAGTCTGTTTGTTTCAGCTAAAATAGAGATAAAAAACACTACAGCCATAGGCATTAGCATCAAATCTATCCATATGGGTCTACTTCTCTGAGCTTCTACAATCTCAGTTAAATTAAGACTGCCTGTAGTGAGCAAAACTGTAACAATGACAAGGCCCATAGATACTTCGTAAGATATCATTTGGGCAGAAGAACGCACCGCACCTAAAAACGCGTATTTTGAATTACTAGCCCATCCAGCCATAATAATACCATATACCCCAAGCGAAGATACGGCCATAATGTAAAGCGCACCAACATTTATATTTGCAAGCACCAGGCCTTTATCAAAAGGTATCACAGCCCAACCTATCAATGCTAAAACAAAAGTAACGACTGGAGCTAGAATAAAGATTATTTTATTTGCAGAGGTTGGTATTATAACTTCCTTAAAAAGCAGCTTTACTGCGTCAGCAATAGGCTGCAACAGTCCAAATGGCCCTACAATATTTGGCCCACGGCGCAGTTGCATCAAGCCAATTACTCGACGTTCTGCATAAGTAAGATAGGCCACGGATAATATCAAAGGTATGGTTATAGCAACAACTTTTAGGACTATAAATAATATATCCCAAGCTATATTTTGTATTTGCGCTATATCTGGCATTTCTATTGTCACTAAATTGTGGTATTAGACTACTAAAAAATACGGGATATATCAAGTTTATATGAGCGCCCCGTACATATAATTAGATTAGTTAAGCAAAAAAGAGACGAAGTATATTGCTTAATGATACTCGCAATGAGAGATCTACTTCTTCCTTTTTCTAGCGGTAGATATTTTCTTCGGCTTCTCATCATGAGCTTCGCTTTTCATTCCATCTCTCAAAGATTTTATACCCTTACCTAGTTCGGACATTACTTGTGGCAATTTACCAGCACCAAATAATACCAATATTATCAATAATATAATCAATAAATGACTTATGCTTAGTCCCATATAATTACCTTTGTTATGTTTCACTGTCATTGCGAGACGAGACATAGAGTCTGCTGCGTCATTCGTCGAAGCAATCCGCAAATGCTCTTGAAACCCCTCGCAATGACGAACTACCCTAGCAACAACTCTACAATCTCATCCGGACTGATACCAGATGTATCTATCTCTATAGCATCATCAGCCTTCATAAGCGGAGACTCAGACCTAGTACTATCTCTTTTATCCCGCTCTATCAAAGACGCCGCAATATCCTCTACTGATATATTTTCGCCATTTTCAATTATCTGATTACGCCTACGCTCTGCACGAATTAAAACATCCGCAGTGATAAATAGTTTTAGATCCGCATCAGGAGCAATAACTGTCCCTATATCTCTACCTTCCATTACAACACGCTTATTGTCTTTAAGAAACTCACGTTGTGGAACTTGCAAATTCCGCCTTACTTCTGGAATAGTAGCAATCTTGGAAGTAATATCTGTTACTTTTGCGCTATATAAATCTACACCATCTTTTAAAGCAAAAGATTTGGCAGATAATTCTATAATTTTATTATTATCACCCTCTATCCCAGCTTTCATAACATCAAGAGCTAATTGGCAATAAAATATGCTAGTTCGGCAATAGACAAGGTCAAATTTTTTTGCCATTAATTTTGCAAGCGTGCCTTTTCCAGAAGCAGATACACCATCTATAGCTACCACTATTTGCGCAGATTTATCTAATAATTTTTCTTTGAAAGACATGTTTATTTTCTTGTAGTCTCCTCGGGCTTTTTTATCGTCATCCTCGGGCGCCTCTTGCCGTCATCCTCGGGCGAAGACCCGAGGACCCATTATAATACTCGCCACTTGGATCAAGTCCAAAGACTAAAATTTATAGGTTCTCGGGTCAAGCCCAAGAATGACGAGTGGTTACACCGCAGCCGTCTTTGGTACTAGTATCATCATAATCTGCTTACCTTCCATTTTAGGAGCAAGCTCAAGTTTAGCATTATCCCCAATAGCCTCAATAATACGATCAAAAACTTGACGC
>CAZIGS010000026.1:0-3101 GCA_964538645.1 uncultured Rickettsiaceae bacterium | reverse complement strand
TTCAGCGTGAGACATTTCTCTACCACGAAACCAAAGTGAAACTTTTACTTTATCACCATCATTTAAAAACTTCTCTATGCTACGCATTTTAACATCAAAATCATTCTGACCTATATTAGGACGGAATTTGACTTCTTTTAACACCGTCACTTTTTGTTTTTTTCTAGAATCTTGAAGACGTTTTTTAATATCATATTTATACTTGCCAAAATCAAGTATCTTACAGACTGGTGGCTCAGCTTGTGGGGAAATTTCCACCAAATCCAAACGAGCTATCTCAGCACGTCTTAAAGCTTCTACTAATGGTACTATACCAACCATTTCACCGTCTTCAGCTACAAGACGAACTTGCATTACCTTAATTTCCTTATTTGCTCTGGGAAAATTATCTTTTTTACTCACAGATTATCCATTTCTCCTATTATTATACACCCGTCATTCTCGGGCTTGGCCCGAGAACCCATTATGCCGCTTTATGGGTCCTCGGGTCTTCGCCCGAGGATGACGGTTAAGTTAATCGTTAAAAATATTTTTTATTCTCTATATTCACCATATCTATCATTTCTTCTACAGTCATGATTTTCTGCTCATCACTACCAAAGAAACGTACAGCAACAGTACCTTTTTCTTGCTCCTTCTTACCAACAACTGCCAGCAGTGGTATTTTTTGCATAGAAAAATTCCGTACCTTATAATTAACTTTTTCTGCCGAAATGTCAAGCTCTGAACGCACACCCGCTTCAATAAAACGCTTATGTATCTCATTTGCATAAGAATCAGCGTCATTTGTAATAGTTAACACAGCCACTTGAACAGGCGCAAGCCATAGCGGAAATTTCCCAGCATATTGCTCTATTAATATACCAATGAAGCGTTCGAAAGAACCTACAACAGCACGGTGGAGCATTACTGGTCTATCTTTTGTGCCAGATGCTGTTACATATTCAGCACCTAAACGCTCTGGTATAACAGTGTCAACTTGCAAGGTTCCACATTGCCAATCACGACCAATAGCATCACGTAGGACAAACTCAAGCTTTGGTCCATAAAACGCACCTTCCCCAGGATTCGGAGTATAAGGAAGACCAGCAGCTTCTACAGCATCTCTCAGGGCTTTTTCCGACTTATCCCATGTTTCATCTGACCCGCTTCTCACCTCTGGTCTGTCAGAAAATTTCACTTTAATATCAGT
Organism: uncultured Rickettsiaceae bacterium; assembly: GCA_964538645.1. Taxonomy (GTDB): domain Bacteria; phylum Pseudomonadota; class Alphaproteobacteria; order Rickettsiales; family Rickettsiaceae; genus JAYUHP01. The sequence continues at coordinate 1,909 of CAZIGS010000026.1, read as the reverse complement.
AAAACCAAAGTCCTTATATACTTCTGTGAGCAATTTACAGAATTTGATCGTCTCTTCTGTAATTTGGCTTTCCATACAGAATATATGAGCATCGTCTTGTACAAAACCGCGCACACGCATAAGTCCATGAAGAGCCCCTGAAGGTTCATATCTATGACACATACCAAATTCTGCCATACGCAGTGGTAAGTCTTTATAGCTTTTTATACCCTGTTTAAAAATTTGTACATGACATGGGCAATTCATAGGTTTTAGAGCTAAAACCTCATCTTCAATCTCAGAAGTAAACATATTCTGGCGGAATTTTTCCCAGTGCCCAGAAGCTTCCCAAAGCGCTCTGTCTACAAGAACTGGGGTTTTGACTTCTGTATAACCATCTTTCCTAATCTTATTCCTGATATATTGCTCAATAAGCCTATATATGGTCCATCCTTTATCATGCCAAAAAGGCATACCTCTAGCTTCATCTTGAAAATGAAACAAATCCAACTCACGACCTAGCTTTCTGTGATCCCGCTTTTCAGCTTCTTCTATCATAAAAAGATACTGATCCAGCTGCTCTTTTGTAGCCCAGGCAGTACCATAAATGCGCTGTAGCATTTCGTTTTTACTATCTCCACGCCAATAAGCTCCAGCTATTTTTGTAAGCTTGAAATGCTTTGGAAAAGCGGTTGTAAGAGCATGCGGACCTCGACATAAATCAATAAAGTTTCCTTGACGATAAAGGCTTATAGACTCCCCTGCCGGAATATCTGATATAATCTCAGCCTTATAATGCTCACCAATGGATTTAAAAAATTCTATAGCCTTGTCCCTATCCCATTCTTCCCTAGTAATAGCATCTCCGCGTTTCATCACTTCACGCATTTTTTCTTCGATTTTTTCTAAATCATTAGAGCTAATTTGAGTTTTGCATGAAAAATCATAATAGAAACCATTCTCAATAGCTGGGCCTATTGTAATTTGCGCATCCGGATAAAGCTCTTTCAGGCTTTGCGCGAAAATATGCGCAGCATCATGGCGGATAATTTCTAAACCCTGCTCAGTTTTACTAGTAATAATTTTAAGACTACAATCTTTTGTGATTGGAACTGATAAGTCACGTTCTCCACCGTCAATTTCCACAGCTAAAGAATCTTTTGCTAAGGATGGAGAAATACCCTTGGCAATTTCTATGCCAGTAATACCAGAGTTATATTCTCCCACCCTACCATCAGGAAAAGTAATTTTTATCATTTTTCTTTTACCATTTTATCGTCATTGCGAGAAGCACAGCAGAGAATCTGCGGCGCTGTGTTTTGACGCAATCCAGTTGATGAACTCCTTGCGTCGCAACACTATTGGGGTTGCTCGCAATTGTATGAGTTCACTAATTCGATTCCAAAATGCTCGTCATCACGAGGAGCATCGAAGATGCGACGCGGTGATCTATAAAGATGCTTAGAAAGCATCTTATATATGAAGCCTCTAGAGGCTTCATATAGTGGATTGCTTCGTTGTCCTTCGGACGCCTCGCAATGACGATCTAGAAACGAGTTTCTGAACTTTTACAGCAATGACGGGTTTATAATCCGCGATATTCTAGCATATTTTTTGCTAAAGACTAATTATTTCTTCATCATGAGCTAAGGAGATCTCTTAGTCGATGCAACCGTCATCACGAGGAGTATCGAAGATGCGACGTGGTGATCCATTCTTTCGTCATCCTAGTGTTTTTTTCCCCGTCATCCTCGGCCCTCGTGTCAAGCACGAGTGTGACAGACCCGAGGACCAATTTTATAATCGTCATCCTCGGCTCAAGGCCGAGGATGACGATTATTCTGGATTGCTTCGTCAGCCTTTGGCTTCCTCGCAATGACATTTCTATAACAAAAAACCGCCAGGATAATTAAATCTGGCGGTTTTAAAG
>CAZIGS010000025.1:0-9979 GCA_964538645.1 uncultured Rickettsiaceae bacterium | reverse complement strand
GGTACAACTATGATATTTTTGATGTTAGAACCCTCAAGATACTTAGCAATAGAATCTATGGTTACTACTTCAGCTTTAATCTGATCAGTAGTAGAGCTTGTACTAAATTCATGAGTAGCACGTAATTTGCCATTAATCTGGATGGCAAGAGTTACTGTATTTTGCACTAGATTTGTTTCATCATATTCTGGCCATGGAGTTTCATATAGCATTTTTTTATTGCCTTGCGCTTGCCATAATTCTTCAGTTACATGAGGAATAAATGGGTTAATCAGCTGCAGCAATACTCCAAAACCATATTTTACCAGAGTTAGATCCTCGGGTTTTTCAATATTATCTGTAATAGCGTTATATAGCTCTCTAAATCTAGCTATAGCTTTATTCAAACCAAAGCTTTTTATATCCTCACTAGAATATTTGATCGTTTCATGAATTGTACGAAGCAATTTATGGCCTTTATATTTGCTAGGATCGAATTGCAAGTCAGATACACCTAACCTTTCACTCATCGTAAATAACCTACCTATAAATCTGTGACAACCATCCAAACCAGCCGTAGTCCATTCTAATTCTTTCTCAGGTGGACTATCTGAGAGAGTCATCAAACGCAAGCTGTCTGCACCATAGAGCTTTAGCATAGTCTCAGCATCCACTACATTTTTCTTAGACTTGCTCATTTTCTCTACTTTGCCCATTGTCACTTTAAGGCCAGTTTCTTTATGCTTTAGCTCATTACCAACTTTCTCTACCTCATCAGGATATAACCATTCCCCATTCTCATCCTTATAACTAGCATGAAGTACCATTCCCTGTGTAAGTAGCGCTTTGAATGGTTCGCGGACTGTTAAATAACCTAAATCATTCATAGCTTTGGTAAAGAATCTGGCATATAGCAAATGTAATATAGCATGTTCTACACCACCAATATATTGATCAACAGGCATCCAGTATTTACAGGCTTGTTTGTCTGTCATCTCAGTGGCATTTGTATTACAATATCTAGTAAAATACCAAGAAGATTCGAAGAATGTATCGAATGTATCAGTCTCTCTCTCTGCTTTTGCCCCACATTTTGGACAGTCTACATGCTTCCATGTTGGATGATGATCTAAAGGATTACCTCTACCATCAAAAACTACATCTTTAGGCAAAGTAACTGGCAAATCAAAGCTTGGTACTGGTACAATACCACAAGATTGGCAATGTATGATAGGTATAGGACAGCCCCAATAACGTTGACGCGAAATTCCCCAATCTCTAAGACGATATTGAGTTACCCCTTTTCCAAGACCCAATTCTTCAAGCTTTTTAATAGCAGCAATCTTGGCATCCTGAATGTTCATTCCATCTAAGAAGCGGGAATTTATCATAGTACCAGGGCCAGTGTAAGCTGATTTTGACAAATCAATATCTTGGGCTTCTACAACTTGGTTAATTGGTAGATTATATTTCTTAGCAAAATCATAATCTCTTTCATCGTGAGCAGGGCATCCAAATACCGCACCCGTACCATAATCCATTACTACAAAATTTGCTATATAGACTGGTAGCTCTATGGTTGGATCAAAAGGATGTATTACTTTAATGCCAGTATCTATTCCTTCTTTTTCTGCTTTCTCTAACGAACTTGTAGAGATTCCTTGTTTTGCGCATTTTTTTAGGAAAGCTTCTGTCTCAGTTGTTTGTGAAACATAGTCTACTACTATCGGATGGTTATAACTAATAGCCACAAAACTTGCCCCAAACAAAGTATGAGGGCAAGTTGTGAAAATATTGATACTATCATCTGAACCAGAAATTTTAAAAGATATTTCAGCGCCTGTAGATTTTCCAATCCAATTTTCCTGCATAATGCGAACACTTTCTGGCCAATCAGATAATTTCTTTATATCCTCAAGAAGTTCCTCAGAATAATGCGTAATTTTAAGGAACCATTGCTTTAGGCTTCGTCTCTCGACTAAGGCACCACTACGCCAACCTCTACCATCAATAACCTGTTCATTAGCTAGCACTGTCTGATCTACCGGATCCCAGCTAACCATAGATTCTTTTTGATATGCCAGGCCTTTGTCTAGAAGTTCTAGAAAGAATTTCTGCTCATGTTTGTAATATTCAGGATCGCAGCTAGCAATTTCACGAGACCAATCATATGAGAAGCCCAATGCTTTAAGCTGCGCCTTCATATTATCTATATTCGCGTAAGTCCAATCTCCGGGATGAGAATTATTGCTTATTGCAGCATTTTCCGCAGGAAGTCCAAAAGCATCCCAACCCATTGGGTGAAGTACATTATAGCCATTTCGTGACATAAAACGTGCTATAACATCACCAATAGAGTAATTTCTTAAATGCCCCGCATGTATCTTTCCTGAAGGATAGGGAAGCATTTCAAGCACATAATATTTAGGCTTAGAAGTGTTATTCTCTACTTTAAACGCAGAGCGCTCTTCCCAAATTTTTTGCCATTTAGAGTCAATATTAATAAGATTTGTAGTCATATATTATACCGTGTATGAGGAAGCGTCATTGCGAGGGGCTTGTAAAAGCGACAAAGCAATCCAAAACAATATGATTTCTGCAATTCAAAGAATTGCAGAACATGGATTGCTTCGCATGGGCTCGCAATGACAGTTTTTATTTACCAGACTTACGTAAATAAAGCTGACGAGCCCTACGCAATATTTTATCTTCTATTTCAGCCTGAAGACTTGTATGAGCTTTATCTTCTAACCAACGGCCATCCTTTAATACGCGTTGTTTTAACTCTGTTTTGATAGATTCAGGACTTATGATATCACCAATAACATGAACCTTTAATTTGTAAGTACGATTTGGTTCTTTTTTATTACTATACCATTCTGTGACGACTGTCCCACTAGAAGAATCCGAAGAAGCTATTGGAGCAATATCATCCACTATATCCTGAGTAGCGCGCCATAAATATGTATTTATATTGGAATCATCGGTTTTGGTAGATAAATTGCGAATTTTCGTTGGACGAAAAACTACCCCCTCCCCTCCAAGTACTGACCCCATTTCTTCTGCACGTCTTTCATCTCTAGTCTTTGGATAGTCACCAGCAAAAGATGCAAATGCAGTAAATGTTATATAGCCGACAATGATAGTATAGCAGATTATCTTCATTATTTAATTCCAATCCCCAAGTTAATATCAATGCAGTAGAATACTTATAAAAATTCGAAAAGTCTATCGTAATTTTGGAATTAGATACTGATTCTTCTGTAATTAGTAATAATTTTATAATTTTTTTGTGGCCCGTTTATTTTGTAGGTAATTTGCATCTCATTTTCATTTAGGAATTTATATTCTGATTCATAGCAATCTTCTAAGCATTTATGCCAACCTTTGACAGTGTTTTTTCCTAATATTAGATCATAAAAATAATCTCCATTTGAGAAATATTTGATTATCTTATTTTCTTCTGGTTGATATTTATATTGATATTTCTGATACCAGTTGGAGTTTTGGAGATCTAATTCTTCGGAGTAGAGTAATTTGTTAGATGAGGATAATATAAAAGAAGCGTAGCCTGATATTGTCATTGCGAGAAGAGCCTTAGGCTCGACGCGGCAATCACAATTCAATTCATGGATTGCTTCGTCACTTCGTTCCTCGCAATGACGTACCACATTCCACTTACCTTCAAAAAACTCAAATATTTCTTTTGGATCAGTCAACCTAAAACTCACCCACTTTCTCTAAGAACAACCTAGCCCTATGAGACTTAGGCTTAACAAAAAACTCATCTGTTTTTTGATCACAGAGAACCTGCCCTTGGTCCATAAAAATTACCCTATCAGCAATGGCTTTTGCAAAACGAATATGATGTGTAACTACTATAACTGTCATCTCGTTTTTCAGGCCTTTAATTACCTCTACAATATCCTGTACCACTTCTGGATCTAGTGCAGAGGTTGGTTCATCAAATAATATAAGCTCAGGATTCATCATAAGACTTCTGATAATTGCTATCCGCTGTTTCTGGCCACCAGAAAGATCATTTGGTTTAGAATTGGCTTTATTCTCAAGGCCAAATTTTTTGAGCAATCCATTAGCTTTTATAATTGCTTCGTCTTTTCTTTCAGATAAAACCTGCATAGGTGCATATATAAGATTCTCCATAATATTCATATTTGGAAATAGATTAAACTGTTGAAAAACCATCCCTATTTTTGGACGTATTTTATTGATATTTTTGGCAGTTATTTTTATATCACCGATATAAACATGTCCAGCTGTAGGTTCTTCTAGCTTATTAATGCAACGCAGCAATGTAGTTTTACCACTCCCTGATGGCCCTACAATAGCTACTACTTCTTTATTCTCAACCTTGAAATTGATGTTTTTTATAGCATAGTTGCCATGATATTTTTTGGATAGGTTTTCTATGGTTATCATATAGCCAACCTCTTTTCCATCCTGACTGCAAGCCAGTTAAAAATAAACACAAGCACATAATAGCAAATAGCAGCTGTAATAATAGGTGTAAAATAATCGAATTTTTCTGCTGCAACAACTTGTGCACGACGCATTAAATCAGCTTCTCCAAGGAATGAAATAATAGCTGATTCTTTCAGCATATTAACCAATTCATTGATAAGTGAAGGCAAAATTTTCCTTATAGCCTGAGGCAATATTATATCTTTCATTATATAATGTTGCGGTACCCCTAAGGCTTTGCCAGCCTCTACTTGACCTTTGTCGACAGCTTCAATTCCAGCCCTTATAATTTCTGAAACATAAGCACCAGAATTAAGTGAAAATGCTAAAACTCCAGCTACAAATACTGTAAATTTTATTCCAATTATAGTTGGCACCAGGTAATATATTATACTGAGCTGTATTAAAAGAGGAGTGCCGCGAAATATCGATGTGTAGAAATTGCCAAAATGCCTTAAAGCATGGTATTTCCCAGTTTTACAAATGGCAAGCAAAGTGCCTATAATTAAGCCAAAAAATACCGAAATAATGCTATATTTCAGTGTAATGAGTGATCCTTCTATTATAAAAATAATAGAATCCCACATTTGTATTATATTATCTAACATATGTTTTCCTAAAATCGTCATTGGGACGAGTGCATCTACTCATTGAGACTCCTCGCAATGACAATCACTCTTTCGTATGAAATGTACTATTTTTCAATCTCTTAGAATACGCTATAAATCCCTTATTTTCAAGATTCTCCTTACCATATGACATAATCTTTCCATCAAAATCCAGCATAACTCCACCTGATGCATTAATTAAAGCGCCACCAGCAGCTGTATCCCATTCCATAGTTCTGCCGTAGCGCGGATACAAATCCGCCTCCCCAGAAGCTATAAAACAAAATTTCGCAGAACATGGGAAATATTCATATTCTGTTATCCCATGTTTCGCTATAACATCCATTGCCATTCTATGATCTATCTCACTAATAACAGCCTTCAATGTTTCATTTTCCGAAGGGGTTATTTCTACTCCTGCATGCTCTATTTTTAAAATTTCAGGCGTTGCTGTATAATATAATCTATCCGTTTCTGGTATAGTAATAAACCCATACAACGGTTTGTTATTGTTTATTAGACCAATATTGACAGTATATAAATCATCCCCTCTTATATACCCTCTAGTGCCATCAATTGGGTCTATTAGCCAGAAAAGATCTTGCTCTGGCATATTATAATTAGATTCTTCTGAAATAATTTGTATCTCTGGGGTGATTTCCGCCAACTCTCTTACAAGATACTCACTTATAGCAGTATCGGCATTTGTAACAGGAGAGCTATCTTTTTTATATGATATATCTAAGCCCTTTGCTCTATAATATTTTGCCATATTATTGGCCTCATATAATAAAGCTTTTATTTTTTCTATATCACTTTTTGATAACATCGCTGTCTTTTGATTTAATTCTATTTTTCAAATAAAGCCACAATTTAAAGCTGATCTCATTCATAATCATAATAACTATAAAAGAAAAAATTATATCGCTAAAAAAATGACCTCCTTGTAATATTCTACCAAACCCCACTATAGAACCAAATAAGAATGTAAGCAAAAATATTATGGTTTGATATGGCATTGGAGCAATCCATGCTAGAGAAGTAAAGTAAAAACCCATAGCAGCATGGGCAGAACTAAATGAACAATTCGTGCTACATTCTGATGATACTTCTAAGGGGGAAGTGAAGTGCTTTGTCCCATTAAATTCTGTTATATCTCTAGGACGCGCGCGCCCGACATGTTCCTTAAACCCATAGCTTACAGTTAAGGCTGGACCAAGTAATGCGGCTATTAGTAAAAAACTAGCTGGAGTTTTTAAAACATCCCTCCAATCATATTTCAGAAAGATTTTTCCACTAATTGCCAAAACGCAAATAACAGCAAAAATTTTTGTAATTTTAGGAATTATTTTAAATATGTAGACTATATATGGATTATGCGCATGAAGAAAACCTTTCCCAGCTTCATAGAATTTTCTACTAATTGCAATATCCAGCTCTGGATAAATCATGAACAAGCATGCAGCTGCAACTGATGAGATAAAAAAACTGGTTCTAACTGAATGCATATATTGCCTATAGTGTATGTTATCGTCATTGCGAGGAGAGCTCTTGGTCGACGCAGCAATCCATACACATAAAGGCTTTTATGATATCATGGATTGCCGCGTCGTGCTACGCACTCCTCGCAATGACGGTTAGCGCTTAGGTTCGCAAAAAGCCCTTGCGCTATCTTCTTTAACAAATTCTAAAATCATAGAAGCAGCTGGGCTACTTTTAAATTCTTTGCTTAGATTTTCAATTCTATCTGTCATTACACCGTCGTCAGATTTAAACAATCTTTCGATAATTTGTTTCACAATATTGATTTCATCTTGATCAAAACCACGACGTTTCATACCAACGATATTAAAACCTTCTAAAGAAGCTCTATCACTAGAAACCATTCCAAAAGGTACAACATCTCTTACAACAGCAGATACTCCACCAATTATAGAGTGTGCACCTATTCTAACATATTGATGCACAGCAGCTAAACCACCAATTATTGCATAATCTCCTACCGTGACATGACCGGCTAAAGTAGCATTATTAGCGAATATTGTATTATTACCGATGACGCAATCATGAGCTATATGTGTACCAAGCATCAGGAGATTATCATTCCCTATTATTGTAGCTAAATTACTCCTTTTAGCAGTTGTGGTACCAGGCTGAATAGTTACATATTCTCTGATTATATTATTTTTGCCAATAATAACCTTGGTAACTTCACCTGTAGGAGTTCTATCATCTTGAGAATTAAACCCAATAGAAGCGAACGGGTAAATTACAGTATTTTCACCTATTGTTGTATGTCCAGTAATGACTATATGAGATTTTAGCTCTACATTATCACCCAAAACCACGTCTGGACCTATTATGCAAAATGGTCCTATTTGGACGTTTTTGCCCAATTTTGTTTTTTTATCTATTATGCTTGAAGGGTGAATTTTCATATTTATTTATCTCTCACCATAGCAGAAAAACTACTTTCGGCCACAATTTTATCTCCGACTTTTGCAATGGCAGAAAACTTCCAAGCATCACCTCTTTGCTGCTCAATCTTAGCATGTATATAAAGCGTATCACCAGGCTGTACTATTTGCCTAAATTTAGCATGATCAATGCCCATAAAATATACTAATTTTTCACCAGGTTTTGCATTTATAGTTTTAGAAACCAATACAGCGGAAACCTGGGCCATCGCCTCTATGATAAGAACACCTGGCATAACTGGGCGCTCAGGAAAATGCCCAGTAAATTGCGGCTCGTTGAATGTAATATTTTTTATTCCAACAATGGATTTTCCAACTTCATATTCCAATATGCGATCCACTAATAATAGCGGGTACCTATGTGGAATCATCGATAAAATCTCAGTTATTTCTATTACATTACTCATCTTCTATACCTTCGAAAGTTTCTTGATTGCTATATTTTGTTTTTGCCATTCCCTTATTGGAAGAGCGGGCGTACCAAAATAAATTGTGCCTTTTTCTTCTATACTATGCTGGACCCCAGATTGCCCTGCTACTTGTACTTGATCTGCTATATTAATATGGCCGGCTACACCAGCTTGACCTCCGAATGCACAATAATTGCCTATCACTGTACTCCCAGCAATTCCTACCTGTGAAACGAGTATTGACCCCATACCTATTTCGACATTATGACCAATTTGTACTAGATTATCTAATCTAGCGCCTTTCTTAATCAGTGTATCTTTTAAAGCCCCTCTGTCAATAGTAGAATTGGCTCCAATTTCGACATCATCTTCTATAATAACTCTACCTATATGGAATATTTTCTTATGCTTACCTTTTTCTGTACTAAATCCAAAACCATCTTGTCCTATTCTTACGCCCGGTAATATAACTACGTCATTTCCTATAACAGCATAGCTAATTGTCACATTAGAGTCTATACGAACATTATTTCCTATTTTAACAGCCGGCCCTACGAAACAATTGCTACCTATACAGCTATTATCTCCAATTTCAGCATCTTCTTCTATAACGCTGTGATGTCCTATATAGACATTTTGCCCAATCTTACTTGATGGATGAATTATTGCTGTTTTTTCTATATTATTTTTACGTTCTATTCTAGGTCTATATAATAAATCTAGAGCATTGGAATAGGCAAAATATGGGTTTTCATGCACAAGTAACCATAAATTATCAAAACTATATTTGCTTGCTATATTAGAGTTAACTATACAGGCTGTAGCATTAGAGGTGAGGATCATATCTTCATATTTTATGCTACTTATAAAAGCCAAATCTCCAGTACATGCTGCATTTATAATATTAATTCCAGAAATCATTGGATTGGAGTCGTGAGGCTTCTTAGGGGCAATAATTTCTGCACCGATTTTATTAGCTATGGTTTTGAGATCTATAGGCCCTAGATTTTTATAGAAATTATTGTCCATTATATAACTCCGCTCTCATTGCACGGAAATAATAAAATAAGAATGCATAATAGTAAATAGCAAAGGCTAAGTGCCACTAAAATAAAGCATCAGTCTCATATATATTTCTTCTGCGATATTCTGAGAAAGATTCTTTTTGACCGCCTTTTCCTTTGTATATGAAGCATATGGCGCTGATAATGTATCATAAGAACCAACCATCCTAATTTTCCCCTTATCAAGAACCTTACCAGTTACTTTGTCAGTTAGAGAATATTCATAATGATGTGTTACATTTTGCTTTACAACGCTCGCGTGCCCAGTAATAGCTAAAGGAGAAACCACCTCAGATAACTGCGTTATTTGTAGAGAATATTTTGTACCCTCACTAGTACCTAATAGATTTGTAAGATTATGGTATAGTGCGGCTCCATTAATTGTATCTATTTCCTCAATTTCAATGCTAGAAAGCTCTTTTTTTAATGCGCCATCTTTGCTATAGAGGGGTCTGAAATTGCTGCAGGAGGTTAGGAGAATTGTCATTGCGAGGAACGTGAGCGACGTGGTGATACATCTTATGATATTACTATAGTTATATATTGATTCCATTATCTCTTTCCCTTTTTATACCAATTCCCAAATAAAATTGCGCAAATGGAATTTAAGCGACGAGCCTGCGCCAGCCTATACTTAATAGGTGCGTAAAGGCGAGATCCGAAAAATTCCTTTTGCGCGGTTAATTTCGGAACTTGGTATCTGGTGGTTTGTAATTTTCATCATGTTTAGTAAGAAGCCTCGTAGCGTGAAAGACACCATCTGTATTTTCTAAACCACCTTCTGCAACTATTCCTTGGCCTTCCCTAAACAAGCCAGGCAGTATTCCGCTATATCTGATTTTTATGGATTTTTCATTATCTGATATTGTAAAAATAATTCCAGTACCATCCTTATGTATAGAACCACTTTTAACCAATCCACCTATCCGGATTTTTTTACCTAAATGCTTATCAGATAT
>CAZIGS010000024.1:3469-10086 GCA_964538645.1 uncultured Rickettsiaceae bacterium | reverse complement strand
CTGCTTTTGCAGAGTCTGGAGCAGCAGCTCTTGCTGATCGTGGAAATGACAGAAGACGTAGCGACACAAGAGCAGATACAAGATTTGGAGCATCTGATAGATCAGGACGCGGTTCAGACTCACGCTTCGGTAACAATAGATCAGCGAACATAGATGGCTTTAACAGCGAAAGAAGGCGTAGCAGTCCAGGAGGAACAAACACTGGCGGCGGCTTCGGTAGAGAAAGAAGACGTAGTGATGGTAGACCATCTGAAAACAGGTTTGGTGGATCACCAGCATCACGCAGCGGACCATCTCGTGGTAGCAGACCAGGTGGAGCACCTCGCGGTAATGCTAGTAGAAAACCAGGGGCTAGAACAGGTTTTGCTGGTGCTCGTAGGAGTGGCGGTGGATCAGGTAAAGTAGTGGCTTAAAACCTATGAGTTGGAATATATAAATCAAAAATCTTCATTGAGAGAAAGTCATAGGCTGACGGAACAATCCATAAAATAAATTTCACATGTACCTATGTCTAACCTGAGCTTGATGTAAGAAAACTATAAAAGCTGATTGTTATAGGCTTTAGCTCCATCCGTCATCCTCGGGCGTAGACCCGAGGACCCATAAAATTATAAATGGATCCTAGTGTCAAGCACTAGGATGACGACTAAGAAGCCGAGGATGACGACTAAGGGGCCGAGGATGACTACTAAGGGGCCGAGGATGACGTTTGTAAGCAGTTTCACGCTATTTCTTACATCAAACTCAGGTTATTTTAGGCATTTCACGCCATATATAGATCGACAATCTATATATGCAGCAATGCCTATATAATACCATCTCCTAGATTCTTCCTATTATACTCACTTTTTCACTTTCCTATCTATAGCATCGTATAATTTTTTGCGGATTTTATCCTTCACAACTTCATAGTCTTTGCTAGGATCAGTAATAATCTGCTCGTTCCAAATCTTACAATATAATTCATCATCATTATCAACTTTTTTGATATATTCTATAAACTCATCTTCGGTAGCAAAATCACCAGCATATAAAACTGCTTTAGGATTCAAATCAACCATTCCATCCTTATGAGCATTATATATTGGTACACTTCCTGCAAACCATGCCTGGAAAGGTTTTTCAGTAATATTACCTGGATAGCTTAATATATTCTCATATGCTATAACGAATTTACATTGAGACATATATTTTTTTGTTTCCCCATGAGGCACTACACCACCAATATTATTTAAATGGAGCCCACCACTCATAACCTTTTTATATAATGACAATTTATAGAACATCCTATCACGAGCTACTACACCATCAAATGCACCAGGAAGCCAATCCCCAAAATTGCTAACAATGAAGCAAGCAAAATATGGTTTTTTTTGTGGCTCGCATTTGCCAGGTCTTTTATAATCATGTCTCATTTTATCCGTATCTCTCAAGTAAGAGAAAGGAAATCTTACGTAATTAGGCTTGTCTAAAAAAGCGAAACCCAATACTAGATCATTCGTATTTAAATACAAATTAGGATCTCCTGCATATACTTCACCTGTATAGAATATCCTAACGACATTGGGGGATACAGCTGGCACATATTCATTATCAAAAAAACTATTTAATAGAATATCATAATTTTTATCATCATAAACAAGATTATATTTTTCAGCCAACAGCTCATGAATAACCTGTACTCTAACATTTTCCGGTTTTACACCAGGGTCAAAATTAATAGTCTTCATACGTAATGTAGGTTTGCTTGGATCGCCCTGAAATTCTTTATATGAGCTACCAATTAATGAATGATGAGGATTGTTTTTATCTGCTTCCTGAATAAAAGCATCTTCACGTTTTAAAAGCTTTATAGCGAAATGTTGGATTGGGCTTTTGTATCTTTTGTACGTTTGCCAAGCTCCAATACTTACCATCATGCCTATAATAATACCTAGTATCAAATATGAGATTTTCCGCATAGTCTTCCCTTCCCTACTAGAATTAATTCAGCAAATCATACATGATTTTGATATTTGAGCAATGTCTTTTTAGCTCATTAATTTCTGCTGTAATCACTTTATCCTCTTTTTCTAAGATGAATATAGATCTATCTAAAAATTCCCCATATCTATGTTTCATTTGTTCTATAGAGAAATATTTATATGGTATTAATTCAAGCAATGTAATATCTGTATCAAGATAGACTCTTTTATTTTGCTTTATTTTCGGCTGAGTATTAATAAAAAACACCTTGTAATTATCTTTGATCATTTCAAAAATATAGTTTTTATATTGTGTAGCCTGATCATCACCTATAGAAAATTTAGAAAAAACAAAGCAAATTCCCTTGATATGACGTTTGTTAATCTCAACTTCCGCTTGTCTAGATAAAAATTTCTTATTATTTTCATTAAATAATAAGTAGTTTATTTCAGTTATATTGCACAAAGCACCAGCTTTATATAGCTTAGAATATAAAATATAATTATAACAAAAATAAGGCCAAAAACCTACTTCAAAATTACCCAACATGTAGTTACGCAATTTGCTTTCTGTATCTTTAGGATTTGTTGGTAAATCCCATAAGATAAAAGCATCCCTATTAAAGATCCAATTTTTTGACAATTTTTGATATCTATAAAAAAACACAGTATCTTCACCTGCATATGTCAAATACTCAGGATATAATGCTTGTAAAGCGAGATCTTTTCTGTAGGCAACAACATTGCCATTAGGTTTATCATGAAACTTAAAATGATATTTTTTATTTCTAAAGGTAAAATATCTAGCCCATTTAGAATCCACAATTGGGAAAGAAATTCCTCCAACTAAATCTATATTTTCATATTCTGCAAAAGGACCTATCATATTTGCTGCATAATGTTTATCAGGCAAAGTACCAGCATCAATATGTAAGACTATATTATTCTTTGCTGTCTTTACTGCAAGATTCCTTTGATGACCTAAATTTCTCACTGGTGATATAACAAGAACTATATTCAGTTTGCTATTTTTTTGATATTGCTTGATATTATCTATTGTTTTATCTTTAGATCCTCCGTCAACAATAACTACTTCATCTGGAAGATATGTCTGATTCTCAATAGTTTGTAGAACTCTAACTATATTTGATTCCTCATTCAATACAGGTGTTAAGACGCTATATTTTGGAAAATTAGAATATTGTACATAGGATTTTTCTATAATTTTTATCTTCAAATCTGGTTTATATAACTGAATTTTCGCATAAGGATCACTATTCTGTAATAATTTTTTTAAAGCATGATATATATTCCTAGCCACATATCTAATTGACATATATGGAAAGTCTTTTAAATATCCTGCTATATTTTTATACATTACACCCCTAAACATCATTACTAGATAGAATTTTAATATTTTGACAATTGCTTTTCAACCTAAGAATCTCAGGTAAAATATTGTCATTTTTATCAAGTATAAATACAGCTTTATCCATAAATTCTCCATATCTAAAACGCATTAATTTTAAAGAAAAATCTTTATAGGAAATTAGCTCCAACAAACTATGATCCGTATTAAGGAAATATCGCTTTCCGTCATTCTCGTGCTTGACACGAGAACCTACAAAAGCATTATTATGGGTCCTCGGGTCTTCGCCCGAGGATGACGAGTCATGTAAATGGGTCCTCGGGTCCCTCACCCTCGCGCTTGACACGAGGGCCGAAGATGACAAATTATATTTACTATCATTTATAAAAAATACTTTGTAATTATCTGCAATCATATTCACTGCATAATCTCGCTGTTTTTTATTCTGCGCAATAGGTAGTTTTGAAAAAATAAAACATAGGCCTTTTATATCCCGCTTTTCAATTTCTATAAAAGTCTGTTGTTTTAAAAATCCCTTGTAAAACAGGTTGATAGGGCTAAATTTTACAACCCATTTTAATATAGGGTGGAATAATTTTTTATAATAAAAATATGGCCACAACCCTATTTCAAACTTTGCAGCTCCATAACTAAGTTTTTTCTTAATCATTGCTTTTAGTGTTGGTGGATGTTCCCAAAGTAAAAAGGCTGCTTTATTTAAAACCAAATTTCTAGCGGCTTTTTTATATTTATAATGAAAAAAAGTATCCTCTCCAGCATAAGTTAGATACTCAGGATATTTTCCTATTTTTTGAGCAATTTTTTTTCTATAAACAATACATGCACCATAAGGCTCAAGATTCTTAACAAAATGTTCTTTTCTAGTAAATAGACGCGACCATAGATATTTAACTTTAGGATAATGTACACCACCTACCAAATCCAAATCCTTATATTCCAGGAATGGCCCTAGCATATTTGCTGCATAATTACTATCCAAAATCGTCCCAGAATCGACATTCATCAATAACTCATTTTTAGCATATTCTATTGCCAAATTTCTTTGATATCCGATATTTCTTTTTACTGGAGAAATCAAAACCTTAATCCAAAGCTTCGAGTGTTTTTTATATTCTGAAATTTTGTCAAGTGTAGAATCGCTAGACCCCCCATCAACTATAATTACCTCATCTGGCAAAGGTTGCTGAATTTCTATAGATTCCAATGTTGGGATAATTGTTTTCTCTTCGTTAAGAACTGGTACTATGCAGCTATATTTTGGAAATTCATTATTTACCTTATAAGATTTTTCTATAATATCTATTTTTAGCTTAGGAGAATAAAGAGCAATGGAATCATACGGTGTAGAAAAATCAAAAATTTTTCTTATAAATTTGATTATAGAGTCTTTCATATATATTGTAATGAGAAATTCTTTGACATAAAAGGACATTATAATTATTATCCTGCAAGTTACAACATAATATAGATAATTATGAAATTTTCTAGTTTTAGTATAGGTAAAACCGTCTTTATCCTTGTAAACATATTAGCATTGTTTTGCATAGTCAAATTATACAAATATACCTTATATAACAATGCATTGATAGAAGTTTTCGCTGCTAGCGATGTGTCAATTCATAAGCCTATAACATGTAATATACCGATAAATAGCAATATATGGCTTATTTCTTATGCTGATGGTGAAAATTATATTGCAAATCAAAATGGGCTATTGGCAAGTTCTATCAATAAATGTATAGATTTCACAAAAGCATACCGTAAAAAACATATTAGTCCGGCTTATTTTGAAGCTCATAAGTCAATATTATCCCAAAAACGTGGAGCTGGTTATTGGCTCTGGAAACCTTATTTGATACTCAAAACTCTTAATGAGATACCTGAAAACGATGTTTTATTTTATATAGATGCAGGTGTATTGATAAATATTCCAATTGATACACTCATAGGTCAGTTATTGAAAAAAGATATAATGATTTTTGATCAAGGATGGCAAAATAAAGAACTTACTAAAAGACTATTATTTCAAATGATGGATATGGATTTTGAAGAAACCTGGAATGCAAATCATTTACAGGCCAATGTTTTATTAATAAAAAATACTCCATTTGCCCGTAACTTCATTGCTGAATGGCTATATTGGGCTGAAAAGCCAGAAGCAATAACTGATATTCTTAAAGGTAATGAATTTCCAGAATTTGTTGATCATAGACATGATCAATCTATTTTATCTATCCTATATCTGAAATATAAGGATAAGATCAATATATTACCTAGCGAAATTATGCATCAATATTTCTTGACACATAGAAGAGCAGATTTTAAAAAAAGATCTCTAGTATTTTCTAGCAAAAAACCTAATGGTTTTGAATCAAAAATCATGAGAAATTCGAATATAATGTTGGGTAATGAAAAACCACGTTCACTATATGAGAAGATTCTGAAACGCCTTGGTATGAGGAGTAAAAACGACGAATGAGATACACCTCATTAAACATAATAATTGTAAAATTTCGGATTTTATGGTACTCTGCATCTTGCAAGCAGATCTAAATAAAGAACAGGTAGCCTAATGGATGTAATAGATATATCATCGAGACTTTTTACAGTTAAAGACAAAGAAGAACTGACAGATTTGTTACGGCTTTTAACGCATAATGATGATCTTGCCCCAGAAGAACTTGAAAAATTAAAGCAAAAAGCAAAGATATTGCTTAATAAAGCAGGTGGTCCTGAAAAATTTTTCAAAAACTCAACCACTGCTCTTAAAGATATTTGGTTATAGATCTAATGCTCAATCTCAATAAGCCAATAAAAGACACTACAATAGTAGTAGCAATGTCAGGAGGCGTAGATAGTTCTACAGTAGCTGCACTACTCCATGAAGCTGGCTATAATGTTATAGGCATAACATTACAATTATATGATCATGGAATGACTATTGGCAAAAAAGGCGCTTGTTGCGCAGGACAAGATATCTATGACGCTAAAATGGTAGCTGATAAGCTAGGAATCCCACATTATGTTCTAGATTATGAATCACGCTTCAAAAATTCTGTAATAGATGATTTTGTTGATAGCTATATCAAAGGTGAAACACCTTTGCCATGTGTAAGATGCAATCAATCTGTAAAATTCGTTGATTTAGTAAAAATGTCAAAAGAACTAGGAGCTGATGCATTAGTTACTGGCCATTATGTACGTAGAATCGATAATGAACATGGCCCAGAGCTTCATACTGGTATTGACCACAAAAAAGATCA
>CAZIGS010000024.1:0-3459 GCA_964538645.1 uncultured Rickettsiaceae bacterium | reverse complement strand
TTCTATTTTCCACAACAAAAGAACAGCTATCATATATATATTTCCCTTTGGGAAGTATGACAAAAGAAGAAACAAGAAATCATGCTCTCAGATTCGGTCTTAAAGTAGCAGACAAGCCAGATAGCCAAGACATATGTTTTGTACCGGAAGGATCCTATGCTAATCTTGTAAAAAAACTACGTCCAGAGAGCGCTAAACCAGGCAAAATAATGCATATTGATGGTTATGAGCTAGGCATACATAATGGTACAATAAACTACACTATAGGACAGAGAAAGGGTTTGGGAATAGCCTCATCAAACCCATTATATGTTACTAAAATTGATGCAGAGCAAAATATAGTATATGCAGGTCCTGTAGAATCACTCAATCGTACAGAGTTCCGTATCAAAGAAATTAATTGGCTTGGAAAATCAGATTTATCAAACCCGATCGAAGCTAGTGTGAAAATTAGATCGACACAGAAGACTGTTTATGCTACAATCTCGCCCTTTGGCGATGGAGAAGCACTAATTACTCTTTTCACCCCTGATAAAGCAGTAACTCCAGGACAAGCATGCGTAATGTATGATGGGACTAGAGTGCTGGGTGGTGGATGGATAGTGCGTTAGTACTATATAATCGTCATCCTAGGGCTTGATGCCTAAGGACCCATTCTTCTTCGTAATCCTCACATATAAGTGCGAGTATGACGGTACTTTATGGTCCTTACTTAGGCATCAAGCCCTAGGATGACGTACAGAGTACAATTGCTTAGAGATAATGAATAACTACTATTTGAGGAAAAATCAATGCGTATTTTTAAAAAACAAACTTTTGAGTCTGTAATAGAATCAACTCAAAAAAACACTGGCTTAGTAAAAAATCTAAATGGTTTCGATCTAATATTATTGGGTTTAGGTTTTATAATAGGTACCGGAGTTTTTGCATTAACAGGCATGGTAGCAGCTGATCACGCTGGACCTGCAGTAGTATTATCTTATGCAATAGCAGGCTGTACTTGTATATTTGTAGCCTTAGCTTATACAGAACTTGCCGTAATGATGCCAACATCAGGTAGTGTATATTCATATAGTTATGTAGCATTTGGCGAGATGGCGGCATGGCTAATTTGTAGCAGCGTTGTATTAGAGCTTGGCATTGGAGCCGCAACTGTCGCAGGTAGCTGGTCTTCTTATGTAGTAAGCATGCTTGAATCTGGTGGTATTATGATACCACATGCTTTAAAAGCAGTTCCAGCAGATGGCGGAATAGTCAATTTACCTGGTGTATTTTTAATATTATTTGTTGGGATATTTTTATATTTAGGAACAAAAGATAGCAAGAGATTAAATACAATTTTAGTTGTATTAAAAATGACTGCTATATTCGTTTTTGTAGTAGTAGCTGCGCCACACTTTGATGCGAAAAATTTTGAGAATTTTATGCCTTATGGATTTGATGATGTACTTCTAGGCTCATCAATATTATTCTTTGCATTTACTGGCTTTGGCGGTCTATCTGCCGCAGCAGAAGAATGTAAAAATCCAGCAAAGGATTTAACAATAGGTATTATAGGCTCTCTCTTATTATCTACTTTAGTATATGTAATTGTTTCAGGCTTATTGACAGGTATTACTCCATATACAGAGCTAGGAAATGCTCATGCTTTAGCCTATGCATTATCTCAAAATGGTAGCAATATAGGATCAGCAATTGTAGCTACAGGAGCTATATGTGGTATGACAACAGTAGCGCTGATGCAGTTATATACTCTTACTAGAATATTATATGTAGTATGTCGCGATGGTTTATTACCAAAAACATTTGCAAAAATCCACCCAAGATTCCATAGTCCTTATTTTACAATTATAGCTTTAGTTATAGTAGTATCTTTTCTTACTGGATTTTGCCAATTTAAAACTCTTGCAAAAGTATCAAGCATGGGATCTTTGGTAGAATATATAGCTGTGATGGCTATAATCATGATGCTACGTTTTAAGCTTCCGGATGTTGCGAGGACTTTTAAATGCCCAGCATTATTTGTTGTAGCTCCTATAGGAATGTGCGCTTGTCTTTATTTGTTATTCAAGCAAATCATCGATAAAAACGGTGATTTAATGGAAACTGGAAAGCTTTTTATATACTGGTTTGTTATTATGACAGTTCTGTATTTTGTCAGACTTATTAGTTTACCTAAGGAATAGGATTTAGATAATAGGTTATTGAGCAAAAAAGGGACTTTTTACGGTCCCTTTTTATTATAAAGAGGCTTCTTGATCATTCATGTACTACTATATTAACAGCACCTGAAACTTCTACAGCTTCTGCATTTACCATGCCTTGATTATCATGCCATAAAATATATCGAACATTACTTCCTTCATTTGGTAACAATATTTTTGCATGGTTTTGAGGGTTTTCACCTATGCTGTATCCATCAATCTTTAAAGTAAATTTACCTAATTTATCGCCTTCATTAATTGGTTCATAATGACCAACAATAATCTGCTTCATTATTGCAGCAGCTCTTGTGGTTAATTCACCTAAGGAGTCTTGTTTTTGAGCTGACATTTTATCAACTACAGCTAACAACTCTGAATCTTCTATTCCGAATTCATGAAATTTATATAGCAATAAAAGTACCTCTTCAATTTTCTTAGTAGAACGTCGATCTGTTTCCAAATGATTTCCCTGCATTTCTGCTACAAATTCATTTATAACTTTCCCAAACATGTTGTCTACAGGCAGTTCTCCACCGAAACCAAGAAACCCTCCTACTTTTACATCAAAAAATTGTCTAATATTATCAGCAGTAAATTTAGCTAGAAATGTATTAAATGCTGCTACACCCCCATCATTTGCTTTAAAATTATCTAAATCTTGTGTTGTAATGCTAGCTTGCGCCATAATATTCTCCTTAAAAATTAATTAGTTTTTCACAGTATCAAACATATCATACAGATTCAAATAAATTTTTTAATAAAAATAGGCATTGCGAGGAGCCTGAAAGGCAACCCGGCAATCGATTATTTATATAGGTTTTTGAGGACGGCTTATGGATCACCGGTCGTATCTTAGATACTCCTGGTGTGACGGGGGTCTGTCATAAATTTTGTGTAAGTAGTTGAAGTTGAGTTTGTGGGTATGTGGATAAGTTTTGCAAAAACTTATCCATCATATCCATAAATTCTTGTATAACTTAAACATTACTTACAGGAGGAATTTATGACAGACCCAGCATTAACCGTCAGATCAGAAAAATCATCAAATCTAAGGGTTCTTTCCAGAATGATGAATCTGTGCTGAAATTGGTATTTTTAGCCTTGCAAAATGCTCAAAAAAGATGGACAATGTCTATCAGGGATTGGAAATTAGCGCTGAATCAGTTCACCATACTCTTCGGCCCTAAAAATCTACTTACACAAAATATCTGATGGACTCTATATCATGAGCAACGCCTATTACCCGACATTGCCA
>CAZIGS010000023.1:0-10137 GCA_964538645.1 uncultured Rickettsiaceae bacterium | reverse complement strand
ACAATATAAGGCTTTGGACAATATTATGCTAGACCCTTTATGATCATTAATATGATATATTAACCCATCATCAAAATTCGCTTTTCCATTTGTAAAAAACCCATCTGGTTTAAGCATACCAGCTATTTTTATTTCTGAATCATTTACTTCCGTTACATCATAACAGATAGAATAAACTGAAGGGTCTATTTTGCATTTACTATCACCAAAAGCTGCTCTACAATTTCTACTATAGTTCTGTAGAAGAGTTTTATGCAATTTGAAGATTTCAGAATTTAGGATTATAACAAATTTCAGCCCATCATGTTCAATTTTACCAAAATGATAAGTGACCCATTCAAAAATTAATTTTTTATTGGGAAAATAAAAGAAAATGCCAATCTCTGATTTATCTAAAATATGAGAATTATTTATTCCTTTGGTTTCGAAAATTCCACTGAGTTTTATATGGTTATGACTAGAATCGTTGAATTCAAAAGATTCTAGATTTAGACCTGAATAAGGTAAATAATTTTTACCATTCACTTCTATTGATTTGTTAGAAGATGTTAAAAATAACTTTTCTTTAGTTGCTAAAAAAAATTCAAAGCAGGTAGTAAAAGATTCGCCTGATTCTAATAAATTAGTGATAGTATTCATATCAAAACCTCTTGGAGCTCTAATTCATCAATAATTACACTACCATCTTGAGAAAATGAATATTTAAACTCATCACTACAAAATCTTACTGCCACATCAAACTCTGCACTAATAATTAGAGTTTGACCCTTCAACAACAGACTATCTAAAAAGATTATCCCTCTTATGTAATCTATAGCTTCATAAGCCATATTAGATTTAACGGTAGAGCTACGTAAAGTAGTAATACGTCTAAAATAGCTAGATATATTATCTTCATATTTTTTGAATATTTCATAATTAAAAGTTTCATCACTATGAGCTGCAACTAACTGATGTTCTAGCTTAAAATCCGCATGATCTCTCATCCTAAAAGAATGATACATACCCTTTCTGCTTCTAAAAAAACAGTTAAACTCATGAAATTGATCCATGCTTAATCTTGCTCCGGTTAGTGTATATTTTTGAACAGCATATTCTCTCTCAAGAACTCGAATTTCACGTCCAGAAACAGTACTGGCGCAACTTGTTGCAAAACTGGGGCCACCTTTTAAGTGAACGCTTATAAATTCTGGAAGCAATATATCTTGAAAATTATTCATAGTGTCTCTCTCCCATTATTAGAGTTTTGTATCTTGTGATTATTTTGGTTGTAGCAATATCTTGACCTCGCACCCATTCTGCCCTAAAAAACTTGAGAGCCACAATATGATAATTTGCCATTTCTATTATTGATGGCTTCATTAAATTAACTACATGATCAGCAATATATAGTAATTTTTCCTGAGATTTATCTTTACCAAATAAACATATTTCAAACTCCACTTCGTAACTAAATTTATTATATTTAGACAAATCATCCAATTTGATCAAATTTAGCAAAATAAAAGGCTGTTTTGCATCTTGCTGGACTGACAAATAAATTCCAACCATTTCATGTTTTAATACTGCATCTTCTATAAGCGCTTCATATATTTTTCTGATGAATGATCCTATTGACTTTAATGGCATTTAGATCTCCAAAGCGATTATTTGTAGTATTCTATTTTTCTCAGATACATTAATAATACGCTTTATCTCAAATAACCTTTTAGAAAAACCTATACGCATTTTTGGATTTATTCCTTCTATAAATCTAATTTTAAACATAAAGAAAGCTTCTGTAACTATATGTCCAAAATTAAATTTCTCAATTGAACCAAATTTATTATCATACATAGGATTAATTTCAGCAAAACTAGCACATACTTCTTGCCAATCCCCTTCTTCCAATTCATTTTGGGTTCTATTTTCTAAAAATATTATTCTGTGAGAAAATAAAGCTGATGGTAATTTTCTAGACATATTACACCATCATTTTTCTATATGGTTTGTATATATCAAAGATTCGATCATTAAAAGAATCAGGATTACCACGATTATCGTATATAGAACTAATATGGATAAATATACCTTGTTTTATAGAAGCAGGTATTTTAGTGGGTATTTCATAACCAGCTATATAGCTCACTACAAGCTTTTGTATTTTGGGGAATTTGTCTAATATTACAGAATTTTTTCCTAAGCTAAAATCACCTTCTTGTACTATTTTATCATCAGCTTTGACTTCTAAAATCTTAAAAACAGGCAAAATTGGTAAAACAATTACTTTGCAATTATATGTTATCGCTTCTACTATTTTCTGAGTTAAACTATATTTAATAAAATCTTCTGTAGCCGATATAGCAGATTCTATAATATCTAAAATCAAGGAATCATCATTATCATGCATGATTCTCATATAATTTTTTACAGATTCTAAACTAATAATTTCTTGCGGCTTGGATTCTAAAATTTTATAGGAAGAATTATATTGCATTTACTTTCTCCTGTTGTGAAATAAATAGTTATTCATGGATCCCGGTAATACCAACTATTTTTATAATCTCATGATTTTTATAGCATTAGTATTTACAATATCGCCACCTACTCTTTTGACTGAATAGAATTTAATAAATGGCTTCTCAGTAAAAGGATCTCGCATAATACTCATGTCAGTCCTATCAACAATTTTATATGCTTCCCTAAAATCAGCCAGAGCTATTCCCAAAGCTCCACCAGCAAACCTAGGCATATCTGCGCTACAAATTACAGGTATACCAAATAAAGTATCAGGAGCACCATTAGTAATTGCTGGCTGCCATAAAAATCTTCCATTCTCATCATGAAGCTTTTGTATTTCCAACAAAGTAGATCTATGCATTAAAAAACTAGCATTGGCTAAATATGACTCCTCTAAATGATTTATTAAATTTAAAATATCACTTATAACCAAAGTACCTTCTGCATTAACAGCAACATGTTCAATAACATCATGTCCATATGATAAAATACCGCGTGGTTTATTGTTACCATCACCTACTATAAAACTATTATTCTCAGCACGCACAAAACTATCTTGAAGACGTGTAGAGAGCCATGCGTTAATATTGATAGCAGAATCATCTAAAAGCTTCTGAGTTGCTTTTGGTTGGGCATATAATTCGTGAACTAAAATGCGTTTTTGAGCGAGTCTAGGTGTATTAGTTTCATCTCGCTCAGCATTTTCTGCAACCCAGCCAGTAGCAAAATTTCCTTCCTCCATCAAAATATCTAAAGCATTTGTAGAAATAGTTTCAATAGAGGCAATTCTGCGCATAGGAGATTTCGCATTAATTCCTCCTATAATTTCCTTGTATAATTCAGGAATAATTGTATATCCGCCTGTATTATTATCTACTCCAGATAAAGCCTTTATTTCCATATCAACGAAGCCTGAGCGCAAATATTTAGTAAAGCTATTATCATTTGCAATATGGTTATGATATTCTATCTCAGGTCTTGAAAGCATAGCCTCCATTTGTGAAAATTTATTTTCGAGCTGTGTAATTCTAGACTCCTCTTTTTTCTCCAAAATAACCTCTTCTATATTCATATTTTTCTCCTTTAATAAAATTTTCTTTTTATGGTTACAAAATTTTTCAGTCGCGTTGACAATCTGAGCTCTGCTATTTGCAGGAAATGTAACTACACTAATCTCCCATAATTTTATATCTGTAATTACACGTGATCCATCCTTACCAAAAGAGGATTTATTAACTGTAAACCCAATGCTTAAACCATCTACAGCACCTTGTTTTATAAGCAGAGCTGTCTCTCTACCTTGTGATAAGTTACAATTTATACTAGCTTCTAAAAACAAGCCTTTTTCATCCTCATAAAGTCTGTTAATAATTCCTATAGGCTTTGTATGATCATGCTGCCATAATAACTTTACTTTTTGGAAGTCAGCGCTCTTAAATGCACCAGAAGCTATAATATCGTTATAATTATCAACTGTATCAAAAACACTTGCATAACCAGTTATGATTAAATTTTCGTTATTGTCAGATTTGAATTGCAGCAAGGACTTATAGTTTTTTTGTTCCATTATTCCTCCATAAAACAAGCTTTATAAGAGCCTTATATCACGACTTTCTTGTACCACTAATAGGCAAATATTAAAAAATGTATTAAAAATACCAAGAGATCTTGATTTTCTTATTAAATATAGAGTTGAACATTATGTAAAAGCTACAAAATATGTTATTATTAACTCTGTTAACCAACTATCAAGGTTTCTATGCCAACAACTAGAGTTGTACAATTTACGGATAGCGCTGATTTGGAACAAAAATTAAGAGAATGTATTGAATATAATAAGGATCATGCTAATGCAAAACTCAGTTTCTCAGAATTCCTTGCTAGAACTAGTTTGAAAGATAGATTATTGGGACAAAAATCCGATAAAGATAGTGTGATAGCAGATTTTTCTGGCCTAGCTATTAATGGATTAGATTTAGCTGGACTAGATTTTGGCAATTCTATATTCACTAATACAACATTCACAGAATGCAATCTATATAATACAAAACTTAGCTCTGACGTAAGCATGGCTGGTCTTAGATTTTTAAATGGATGTAATTTAAGTAAAGCTACGATAAGTGGAGATTTAACTGGTGTATATATAGGCGACAGAACAATAATTACAGAACTTGACCTTACAAATGCCATTGGTATTGCAGGATTAAATATAGATAAAAACTGCAAAGGCGCAGGAATAAAAATAGATTTTGCTAGTACAAAGTCTTTACAAGAATCTATCATACCTAGTCCTCAAGTAAAAGAGAATATGGTAGCTTACATAGCTCCAAGAAAGGGTGTAGCCCAGCCACAGCAAATTCAAAACCCAGAACAGTTGGCAGAATTTACTAGTATAGCAGGCTTAGCATCTCAAGGTGTTAGAGGTGCTGGTGAGGTTTTAAAAGTCGGAGGTTATTTTCTATATGATTTTGCATCAAGTATAGCTCAGGTTGGCACTAGTGCAGCACAAGATATAGATCATGCAGTTCAAAAACCTATAGTACCAATGAATGCTGTTGCAGCTCGGCAAGTAGCGCAAAATGTAGTTAATGGAGTAAGAGCTGCTGGACCTCCAGCTGCTCCACAAATTGTACCAGCAGCAGACGCACCACCTCAAGCAATTACAGGTCAAGCAGCTCCATTATTTACTTACTCAATCAAAGGACAAAACTTAGCAGCAGCAAAATCACTAACGGAAACAGAAATTAAAGAATGGGTATATCATAATAAAAATCAAAAACTTCTTTCATTAGAAGAATTTGCTAGAAGCAGAGGTAAAGATTATATCCCTCCAATATTACATAGATTAGATCTGAAGGATATTGATTTTAACAATCTAGATTTTAGCGGCGCTATTATTGCTGATTGCACACTAACAAAATGTAACTTTAATGATAAGTCTAACCTATCAGAAGTAACAATTACTGGATCTAAAATGAATGTTTGTAATTTTAGAGAAGTTGTAGCACAAGGGATTGACTGTTCTAAAAGCATATTTGTTGGTTGTGAGTTTTTTAATTCTGACTTAACTGGTGCAAAATTTGTAGAAGCTACTTTAACAAATACCACATTAGACCATTCTAAAATGGAATATGCAAACCTACAAAGATCTGTTATAAATAGTTTAGCTATTACTAATTCCCATTTAGATCATGCAAAACTGAGCAATGTTACTGGCGATGAACTTACAATAAAGCAATCTACAGCAACTCATTTAGATTTAGTCTCTGCAGAACTATCAAATTTAACAATCAATGTATCAGATTTAAGCCACTCTATAGCACATAATGCAAAATTGCCTGGCGCTAAAATAAAAAATGCTACTTTAAATAATTTAGCAGCAACCGGTATAATCATGAGAGGAGCAGAAATCGCAGATACTCATATAGAAGCAAAATCAGACCTGTCTCACGGAGATTTTGCCGGGTCAAGATTTGTACGCACATATATAAAAAATGCCACAATGGTAAAAGCATCATTTGAAAATGCAGATATAAAGTCATGTGAACTAACATCTTGCAAAGCAGCAGGAGCAACTCTCACGGGGGCAGTAATATATGGTGATTCAAAAATAGACAATGTTGATCTAAGCAATAGCAGATGCAGAGGGTTTCAGATCGCAAACTCTACAATTTTACATTCCAATCTTTCTGGAGCAAATTTAACTCCTATTACCGAAGGACCAAAAGAAGGAGTAAAAACAATAATAGAGAATGTTAGAATTAGTGATACAAATCTATCTGATGCTAAACTCAATGGAGCCACTATAGCAGGTGGAATACTCAGAAATACCCAATTACGAGGCACTGATTTAAGCAACGCTACTTTAGGGACTAAGGGTCAACCCACATCTATAGACAGCTCAGTTGTAATGGATCAAACAACTGAATTGAAAGAAATAAAATTGGATGATCCAAAATCTAAACCAACAATGTTGGATTTGGACGGCAACAAAATGTCTATTATGGTAGATGGCAAAAAATCTTCTCCTACATTAGAAGATATCAAAAAAGAATGTGAACGGGTTGATAAAATAAATAATGCTTGGGCACCAACAAAATGGGTTAGAGCTCTTGGCAATAGAGCTCTAGAAGCTTTCAAAGAATTTGGTAGTGGAGCAGAATCTGTAGCTAACTCTATTACTGAAAGAAAAACTTCAAGATTAGGTATGATCCTAGGAGTTACAGCAGGAGTTGTATTAGGCACAGCAATTATAGCTGCCACTGCTGCCACTTTAGGAGGTGCATTAATACCAGTAGGTGGGATAGTGCTAGGATCTTGCGCTGTCGCTGGAGGAATAGCTGGACATGTTGGGGCAAATACCTCTCCTGGTAGGAGATTTTTTATGATAGCTTCTACAGCTGCTTCAGCTGTCCTACTTGGACCAATAGGCCTTGTAGCAGCACCGGCAGTATTGGGATATAACATGATCTCAGGTAAAAGAAATGCCTTCTCTAACGCTATAGGTAGCACTATTAAAAGCATAGGAAATATATCTAAAAAAATAGGACAGGCTATATCAGTGCTTACTTATAATGATGAGCAAATTGTACGTGCTAATTATGTTAAAGAGCAAGCTGATACTAGAAAAGATAGAATTGTGATGGCTAATACAAAATTAGATGCAATCAAACTGGATAGTGAAGCAATAGCAAAATCTCATGCTCTATATGCAGACTCAAATAATTCAAAAAATGCAAAGCAAAAAACTGGTTTTAAGTTATTTGGACGTCGTCAAAAACAACAAAACGCTAATATTGGGGTGGCATCTACTAGTGTTGCAGATGCTATTGCTCTCGAACACGAATTAGCTAGAAATACAGCAGCTAAAAAAGCAGAGGCCATTCTTAGACCCGTTGAGATCATCAACTATGCACCAGCTCATACTCCTAGACCTACAGACACAATACCAGTTACAGATCTTGGTGAAAGAGCCGCTGAAGCTACAGCTCCTGCTCCAAAACAAACTTGGAGAGAATGGGGAGGGGGCTTATGGAATGCTGCAAAACAAAAACTTGGGATTGCTCAACCTACCACAATTCCAACTCCACCAGTTGCCGTAGCTGCTACAATAGCACGAGATGAAACTGTTGCTGTAAGAAGAGATTCAACAGATTCTGAAGTCAGTTTTTATAGTCAGTCCAGATCTTCTAGTGGAGCAAGTGGGAGAGAGTCAGCAGTAGAACCCGAACTATATAGTCACGCCCCATCTCCTACACCACGCAAAAGAAGTATCAGCATTAGTAGTCAAATAAGTAATGATGTGTTTGAAGATGTACCATCATCCACTTCTACCCATAACGCTGAATCTCGTAGAAATTCTTTACGGAGTGCAAGTAGTATCGGAAGCGTAGATCAATTTGAAGATGCATTAGAGGTGCAGCCTAGTAGTGGGGCAGAATCCAGAAGACCTAGTATAGCATCAAGAATTATAAACCAAGGCCCAAAATCTCTTAGGCCTGATGATATAGCAGCAGTTCTTCCATCTGATGTAGGAGCTCGAAAGAAAGAGTGAGGTTTGATAATAGTAATGAGCTATTTTTTTTCAATAAACAACCCCTTAATCCTGGGCATAAAATAAATATAAGCAACAAAAGAAAACATCATAATTAATTCTAGGAATACATAACCTGTTACATTCCCATATAGATCCATCGCATAGCCGATAGGATATGTACAAAACATCTGGAGCATTGTAATAACAACATTTTTGACTGAAACTACCCTCCCCATATATTCTCTATCTACAACACGCATCATGGTTGATAATAAAATAATTTTTATTGAGGAATTAGCAAGGCCAAAAAATAATGTTGCTATATAAGCAATTATTACTGTATTGGTACAAATAAGAGTGATCAACGATAATATAGAAATTACAAAAGATAATCTCACTATAAAATTTCTAAAATATATAGAGCTTGCGAGAATAAAAACCAAACATGTAATGGTAGCACCAATACCGTAACTCATATTCATGATACCATATACAAGGGAATCTGACTTTAGATGATAAAATACATAGCCTGGAGTAACTACGCTTTGGCTAATAGTTGCTACATGAGGCATTAGCAGAATTAAAACAAAAATGGATAGTCGAGGAGATTTGGCTAAATACATGATCCCATTCTTAAATTCCTGCAAAAAATTCTCATATAGTCTTGTTATTGGTGCTTTATTATATGTAATACTTAGTAAGAATAAATTAGCTATAAAAAATGTAATAGAATCAATAATTAATATAGTATACATGCCAAAAGCTTTATATATAACCCCTGATACTGCACCAGCAATTAGCATACTGACTTGGACATTTATCTCTATAAAACCATTTGATTTTACTAATATTTCAGGAGTTGTTATTTCTTGTACAAATGCTTTCGATGCAGGAAGATATATATTAAAACCCACACCATTAATGATAGATAATATATAAAGATAATAAATGCTAAAATTCTGGATATATAATAGGGTCGCTATTAATAATATTGCTGAACCTCTGATGAAATTTGAATATATTAAAATAGATTTTCTATTAAAACGATCTGCTATAATTCCTGCAAATGGGCATGTAAAGAAGCTACCTAGCACTGATAATAAGACTAATATTCCCACCTGCTCGTTTGAGCCAGTTTTTTCCAATAAAAACCAATTTAGGCTTAATAGCGAAATATTGGAACCTAACTGAGAAATAACATCTGCTGTAAAATAATATCTGGTGTCTTTGCTTAGAGCCATAAGCCTTTAATAATTCTGATTTTTTCCGGCTTATAATAGACTCTTTCAAGAACATAAGCAAATATTTAAGAGGTGAAAATGATCCACTACATAGCCCCATGCGTCATCATCTGGCCACAACCAGATGATCCATTTATGCATTATGGATCCTAGTGTCAAGCACTAGGATGACGACTAAGGGGCCGAGGATGAGGTTTGTAAGCGGTTTCATGCTATTTCTTAGATCAAGCTCAGGTTAGATAGAATCTAACTTTACATTTTGTGATTTTCTACCAATAACAGATTTAATCTTTTCAAGCCATGTTTTCTTATTTTTTGTAGTAACAGCTTGATGAGGATTTTTCATGTATGATTCTGTCATGTCTTGTTTAGAATAATTATAAGTAGCTTCTATGGACTTAACTGGAGTAGTAAATTTAGAAGCAATTGCAGAAGCCATTTCTATACTTTCTTTAGTAGGTGCATTATAAGCATTGCACCCCGGCTGAACTATAACTCTAGTTTTTTCTCTAGAAAAAATGCTAGGCTTGTATAATTGAATAGTAGTTATAGCGTCTTTAGCATCAGGGTTACTCCCTTTAGATTTAATCGTTATAGTGCCTTCATAGCCCATTAGTTTTTTTAACCATGATCTTGGTGAGCTTATCTCTGCAGTTTGTATATCTTTCATTTCAGGGAAAGATGATTTTACAGCATCTTTTACATTCGTCTTACTGCTGCTAAAAATAGATTTTATATCATCAAACGTCTTATCTCTAAGTGTATTAAGTTCTTCAAATTTATATCCAGGCATCGGAACTTCATCTACACCTAATTTCAGAGGCTTACCTATTTGAGCATTATATAGGCTTTCTACAAATG
>CAZIGS010000022.1:0-10494 GCA_964538645.1 uncultured Rickettsiaceae bacterium | reverse complement strand
GCTGGATTCTATACCAAGTATTATCATTATTCCCTCTTCCGTCATTCGATGAAGCAATCCGCAAATACTCTATTGGGGCCGCTCGCAATGACGACCACATTATTTCACATAACTCTTAATGATTGGCTCAAATTCTTTCAGCACAGCTTTATATAAAAGCTTTTTGAATGGGACTACTATATCCAGTAGTTCTGACATATCAGCCCAACGCCATTCTCTAAATTCTGGACTATCAGTATTGATGTTTATATCGCTATCTTGCCCTGTGAATTTTATCAGGAACCATTTTTGCTGCTGACCTTTATAGCGCCCATCCCATAATTTATTTATTAAGAACTCGGGTATTGTATAGCTATACCATTTTTTAGTCTCAGCTAAAATCTCGCCTAAATCACAACCTATTTCTTCTCTCATCTCTCGTTTAACAGTCTTGCTCGGAGTTTCTCCGACAAATATCCCGCCCTGTGGCATCTGCCATGCCTCAAATTTACTCTCTACACGTTTACCTAGAAATATTTGACCCTTATCATTGATAATAACCATACCAACACCACGCCTATATGGTAAATCGGTTAAGTTACTTTGGTCTGGCTGCTTGTGCATTATTACCTAAATTTTCTATCATGTGAGAGGCTGGTACAAGTCTTATACCCCTTTTCTCAAGAATTGGCAACCATGCTTTTATTGTGTAAATTGTAACAGGGTAACCTTCGGCATATGCAACAGCATGTTTATTTTGTTCTGCAAGCTTGATTAATTTGTCCAAATTATCTTTTATCGCAGCAATATTTGGTTCTCTATCCAATACAATGTCAGCTGATACATGCTCTATACTTTCTTCCCCATGTAATAAATTTTCATTATTATCATGACCAATAAATAATTTTAAATCCCTACGTTTTAGTTCATTTATTATAGGATATGATTTATTCGCATCTAATGTAAACACTTCCTTATAACTACCATACACACCTATATAACCATTGAATGGTTTGAGTAGAGTATTTAGTCTGTTAAGATTCTCTGAATCACTCAGACTTAAGAGTATCGGCATATGTCCAGGTGCATCCATAGGGTATCTTTGAGTTTCAAAAGGAAGATACAAAAATATTTCATGCCCCAACTCTTGTGCCTTTGCTATCAGAGGCTTCAAACTAGTCGTATATGGCACAAAACCCAGAGAAATTTCTTTGGGTAAAGACAAAGCAAGTTCTGTAGAATTTTTGTTAAGCCCAAGATTTGTTAGCACGATAGAAATACTAGGCCTATCATCTTGTTGGATTGTAGCATGAGTATTATTTGCTGCTTTGTTATTAGAGTTTGGTACATCAGAATCTATCTGATTTTCTGAAGAGGGCAAATGTTCTGAGTCAAATTCATAATATTGGCCTAATTTAGCTGCACGTTCCACTTTTACATCTCTTATAAAAAGAAACCCATAGAGCCATAATGCAACCAAAATAAAAGCCATGGCAGCTATAGAAATAAGAAGCCCATATTTCAGCTTTTGTCTAAATACTCTATCATTCATCATATTTTTTCTTTGCCATTCATACTAATACCAACACTCATACCATAAATTAGATCATATGCTCTAGAATATTGATAATCATTTTTATACATATCAGACATCTGTGGTTTTTCATATTTATATTCTTCTTTTTTATCAGAGTCTACAGCTTGCTGATCTTTATTATTTTCTTCTGTTGATTCTTTTGTTTTTGCATCTGCATTATCTTTCAAATAACTCTTAATAACCACGTCTGAAATTTTCTTATCCACTTCATTTTGCTTAGGATACTCTATCTTAACCTGCTCTATAATTATATCAGGAATAATGCCCTTCCCATTAATACATCTACCATTTGGTGTATAATATTTCCCTATAGTAAGATAAAGAGCTGATGTTCCCCCATCCATAGGCATAAACATCTGAACAGAACCTTTGCCGTAAGATTTTGTACCAAGTATAATGGCCCGTTTATGGTCTTGAAGTGCACCAGCTACTATTTCTGAAGCTGAAGCAGAACCACCATTTATCAATACTACAACTGGTACTTTAGGGGCTTTGGGAACAAATTTACTTGCGGAATAAACATTGTTACTTTCTGGAATTCTACCCTTTAAACTCACTATTTCCCCAGAGTCTAGGAAATACTCACTAACTGCAACACCTTGATCTAAAAGCCCTCCAGGATTATTCCTCATATCAAGAATAATCCCTTTGATAGGATTTTTAGATTTTTCTATTATAGATTTCATAGCTTTTTTTAGATCTCCTATAACTACTTCATTAAATGTAGTTATACGTAAATATGCTATATCACCATCTCTATTGTATTTTACTGATTTGAGCTTAACGATATCACGCGTTAATTCGAACTCTCTTACTTTATTCTCTCCCTCACGTACAATTGTAACTTTCACTTTAGTACCTGGTTCACCCCTAAGAGTTTTTACCGCTTTAAGATGACCAATATTTGCTATTGCTTGTCCATTAACAGCAATAATATAGTCGCCGGCCTTAATACCAGCTTTATCTGCAGCTAAATCTTCTATTGGAGAAATAATTTTTATTGCACTAGACCCTTCAGATATTATTTCAACACCTATTCCACCAAATTCACCCTTGGCCCAATCTACAAAACCTTCAAGTTCATCACCTTTCATGTAGTTAGAATAAGGATCAAGAGAGGAAACCATACCAGCTATTGCGGCATCCAGCATTTTTTGCTTATCAGGCTCTTCAGCATAATCTCTTTGAGTTTTTTCAAATATTTCCTGAAATTTTTGGTATATCGCTTTGTTGTCAGGCTTTTCAGCATAAGCAGATGGAATCAAAAACAACCAAAATAAAATCAAAAATAGTCTATTCATAACGTATACCTTATAATATTTATATAATAGGTTTCAGATTAAATTAGACATATGAAATTTGAGGGCGAAGCTGCGTAACGTACGCAAAGCTGAGTCCCACAAATTTCATATGTCTAATTTAAAAATGACGCCTATTATTACAAATCCAAATTATTTATTATCTTATCCATCTTAGTCAAAGCCTGCTCATAAATAAACTGAAATCTTTTTTCAGGCTTTTTCCCCATTAAATCATCCACCATTCTAGCAGCATTTTCTAAGTCATCCACTTTTACCTTTATCAAGGTCCTATTTTTAATCTCCATAGTGGTTTGTTTGAGTTGAGCCGCTGTCATTTCTCCTAGCCCCTTGAATCTACCAACTTCTATCTTAGTTTTGCTTTTCTTATATAGACTATCCATCATTTTATCTTTTTCTTTATCGTTCGTAACATAATATGTATTAGTACCTTGTGTTAGTTTATATAATGGTGGTCGAGCTATATATAGATGCCCATCTAAAATAAGCTTTGGCATACGTAAATAAAAAAATGTCATAAGCAATGACGCTATATGAGCACCATCAACATCAGCGTCTGTCATTATAATGACCTTCTCATAGCGTAAATTATCTTTGTTATAATTATCCCCGGTACCACAAGCTAGAGCTATTTCTAAATCCTGTATCTCTTGATTTTGCATTATCTTTTCACGATTCGCACTTGCGACATTCAAAATTTTACCGCGAAGGGGTAATATAGCTTGAAATTCACGATTACGCGCCTGCTTAGCCGACCCTCCAGCTGAATCGCCCTCGACAATAAATATTTCAGTACCAGCATTACTATTTAATGTACAATCTGCTAATTTGCCAGGTAAACGCAATTTATGTATCAGACCCTTGCGATTTACAGATTTGGCCATTTTCTTGCTTAATCGCTCTTCTGCAGTATTTATAAAATACTCTATCAGCTTATTTGCTAAGACTTTATTCTCACTTAACCAATGATCAAGCCTATCTTTTATATTGGATTCTACTAATTTCACAGCTGATGCAGTAACTAATTTTTCTTTAGTTTGCCCTTGAAATGACGGATTATTTATAAATACCGATATAATGATTCTAGCACCTTGCAATATATCTTCTATCGTAATATTTGAGATCTTCTTATTACCTAAAATTTCTCCATAATTACGTATAGATTTTAATAGCGCGCTACGGAGCCCTTGCTCATGAGTACCTCCTGAAGGAGTAGGAATTGTATTGCAATATGAATGCACAAAACCGTCATCTAATACCCAAGTAGCAGCCCATTCTACCCTTCCAGCCTTCCCGCCAAATAATGCTTCCCCAGAAAATATTCCATCAATTATAGTTTCAGTTCCTGATAATTCAGTTTTCAAGTAATCTTCAACACCTTTAGGGAAATGCAATTTTTCTGCGCTAGGTATAGAAGCAGCTTCACATAAATCAGCTGGACCTGACCAATAAAGCTCTACGCCTTTATATAAATAGGCTTTTGCTTTCGCCATTTCATATAATTTTTTTGCTTTAAAATTTATATTTGAATCAAAGATTTCTGAGTCAGGATAAAAAGTGATTATCGTACCATGTTTATTAGCAGCAGGAGAAGATATGAGCTTAGTTAATGGAGCACCACGACTATATTCTTGAGTATATAGTTTTTTATCACGATATACCTCAACAAGCAATTTGCTTGATAATGCGTTCACTACAGAAATACCAACTCCATGAAGCCCACCAGCAGTACTATATGCTTTATCGGAAAATTTACCTCCAGAATGAAGAGTCGTAAATATAACTTCAAGCGCAGATTTGTCTGGATATTTAGGATGCATATCTACAGGTATACCGCGTCCGTTATCTTCGACTGTAATACTGCCATCTGCGTTCATCTGAAGCCTTATCAAGCTAGCATAGCCTGCTACTGCTTCATCCATTGCATTATCCAGAACTTCTGCCACAAGATGGTGAAGCGCAGCTTCATCAGTCCCGCCAATATACATTCCAGGCCTACGCCTTACTGGCTCTAAGCCTTCTAATACTTCTATATCTTCAGCTGTATAGCTTGCAGCTTTGCTCTTAGCCTTAGTTTGTGCATTCGCTATAGTAAATAGATCTGTCATAGGTTCGCTTTATCTTTTTTTAGCCATTTTGTTCCCTGATGAAACAATATTTGCCATTTTTTTTCTTTTAATTTCCACACTGAAGATCTTAAAGAAGAATCTCCATCAATTGTTATATTATACATTTTTTCATGTGTCATATGTTTCCTGTCATTATTAGCAAGCGTAGCGATGCATCATTCTTTGAGCCACTCTGAATAAGTACCTTATAGCCGGCTAACCTGAAAACTGCTCTTTAATAATCCTATCTTCAAGACTATGGTCATGATCGAATAAAAGCGTTATTGTTATATCTTCTTTTTCTTGTACTTCTACCCATACAGCATTTTTAAACTCCTGGAAATCAGCAACTGCACTTACTGGGCGCTCTTTGGGTAAATGCACGTCAAACCTAACTTTGCTTCTATGAGGTATCAACGCTCCTTTCCATCTACGCGGTCTAAATGGACAAATTGGGGTCAAACAGAGTAAATTTGAACCCAAAGGAAGAATATGACCTCCAGCAGAAAGATTATATGCACTGCTACCGGCTGGAGTAGCTACCAAAGCACCATCAGCCACCAACTCTTCCATGCGCTTGATATTATTCACTTTAATGCTAAATTTCGCAGCTTGATTACTAGTCCTAAAAATATAGGCTTCATTAATAGCTAAAGCTTTATATTTTTTGCCTTCTATATTTTCAGCAGTCATTTCAATGGGGTGTATATAACTCGAATTTGCAGAAGATATTTTGTTTAAAATATTATCAGTAAAATTATTTGTTAAAAATCCGATAGTACCAGAATTAATAGGATAAAATGGAATATGGAGATGCATATATTGATGAAGCGCATGCAGCACAAACCCGTCTCCACCTATGACTATAATAAGGTCAGATTCTTCTATAGAATCATGTATATTTATCTGCTGTGCTATTTTTTTTCGAATAGCCTGAGCCTTATCAAAAGAACCGCTTATACAGCTTATTTTTTTATACATGGTAAGGTCCTATTAATATCGTCATTGCGAGAAGCCGTAGGCGACTAAGTAATCCATAAAATAAAAGAGTTTGGATTGCTTCGCTATCGCTCGCAATGACAAGACTACGATCTCTTGATATAATGTTCTGCTAATCTCATATAATGAGTAGCAGAATCTTTTATCATTCGCACATCCTCTTCTGTAAGATCACGAACATATCTTGCTGGCACACCAGCCCAGAGCTGTTTAGAACCCACAACTTTCCCAGGGGATACTACGGCACCAGCTGCAACGAAACCGAATTTCTCTACTACTGCTTTATCCATAACAATTGCACCCATACCAACAAAAGCGTAATCTTCTAAACTACATGCATGGATAATAGCTCTGTGCCCTATAGTAACAAAATTCCCGATAGAAGCAGGTCCATCAAATCTGGATGTGTGAATTACAGAACCATCTTGTATATTTACCCCGTCTCCAATAGTAATTGGAGCTACATCCCCACGAACCACACTTCCAAACCAAATACTAGAGCAGCGCCCGACTTTAACATCCCCTATAACACAAGCACCTGGAGCTAAATATACAGTTTCATCTAGACTAGGTTCTATTTGCTTATATGGAATCAACATATTTTACCTATTTTTATGCCTTTACCCTACAAGAAAACCATATGATAAGCAAAATTGCAATGTATTATTAACTATATTCTTAATTAATTCTAGTTTCTGAGTTTCATCCGTAACCGTTTTGCCTTCTATCTGTATATCTTGTTTAGAATCACGCAACATGTTACTAACTTTATTCACAATCTGATCTATATTATTTGTTCCATCCAGATGAATCATTACAATTCTATACATCCCCTGTATTCCGATAGAGTCATTAAGCTGGGAAGATACAAGAGGAAAATTGTTCGCTATTTGTATAAGCGCTAATTTAGATATTGCTGGCTTCTCTGAAATTTTATTTACTGTCAGAGGTTTAACTTTTCTTACAAATAAAGCACCTTTAAATAACAATGCAATAAGCTCTGCCTGAATAATTTTGAGATGATCTTTTTCAGAAAAACTTGGAACTCGAGATTTGATATACTGCACAACGTCACTCATAGATATATAAGCACCATTAGCATCAATAAAAGCATATAATGCAGCACACATAGGTGCACCATTTATTTCGCATTTAGCCTTATTACCAGATATATCTACAGCAAATGAAGCCTTGAGGCCAGGGTTTGTGAAATCTAACTGATCAGCAGGAACATCTCCTAATATGCCCATAGACATCCACATATCATCAAGCACAGAACCATCTATATTGCGATTTATTTTTGACCCATTTCTGCATAATATCGTGTTTCTAAATCTACGATTTGTAACAAAATCCATATATTGCTCAACACGCACTATATCAGTTATATCCCCAAGCTTTTCAATTGCCTTTTCTGGAAGATTTCCAATATACATATTTGGCAAATGTGTATCTGCTAGATATGTTAAATCATGTGCCGCAGCCATGTTTATAAATTCATTAAAATAAAACTGTGTATTTCCTCTTTCTAAATATTCATGTCTGAGGTAACTATCACCCTCTGAACTAATAATATCAGCTTCACTTTCCAAAAATTTATAATAAGGAGTATTGGATTCTGCCAAACCCTCTTTTAAAAAGCTTATAAAAGCCCTGGCTTGTGTCAATTTATCCCGAATATCTGAGAAAGCATCAGTATGATATTGTAGCATTTCTCTAAATGTAGAGACAATATTCCAACCAGGTAGTGTGTTATAACTTACATAAGCAACACCACTTGGTGCGAGTTGTTTTTGAATTACCTCAAGAATTTTATCTTGTATCTCTTTCGGTACCCATGAAAATACACCATGGCAAATTATATAATCAAATTTTCCA
Organism: uncultured Rickettsiaceae bacterium; assembly: GCA_964538645.1. GTDB lineage: Bacteria > Pseudomonadota > Alphaproteobacteria > Rickettsiales > Rickettsiaceae > JAYUHP01. The sequence continues at coordinate 2,614 of CAZIGS010000022.1, read as the reverse complement.
ATAGAATCGTCTATATCACCTATAGAAATGTGCTTTAGATCAATATTATCCAGACCAAGGGCTCCCACCATTTTTTTGCCATCATCAATCTGTGTTTTCGATAGATCTACACCAACAGAGTGAGATTTAGGGTAACGACCAGCAAAACCAATAATATTTCCACCAAAACCACAGCCTAAATCAAGGACTTTTGCAGTTTCAACTGGCGCTGGATTTAGTCCAAATATTTTTGCAATAGTATATATATGCTCTGGACTAGCATAACTAAATGAATAATTTGCGTATGGCAAATCATCGTAAGAGGTCTTTTGCGATGTTAGTTCTACATCTGTTTTTAAATTTGTCATAGATTCACTATCCTATTAATAAAGCAACTTGTATATATTTCTCAATACTATTTCTAACGAAAGGCTCTAATTCTTTTTCAACTTGATCAGCTTCTGTAATTTTCGAGCCACCTCTATCAAGAGTTAATTCTCCAGATTTCACATGCTCAACCAATTTAGCTAAAATATCTTTTTCTGTATGATTACCATCAAGATATCTCAATATATAATTATCCAATGAATTAATACTGACTCTATCATGTGTCTCACTAGTTACCCATACGCCTCTATTCCACTTCAATTGCAGCCTAACATTTTCTGATACTAAAGGTTTCTTAGATATTACGCTTACAGCTTTACTTTTCTCAGAACATGGAATAGCATATCCCATAAATATCAACTTCACCAAATTAGAAAGAACTTCTTCCTTAAAACTATCTAGAGATAAGTTTTGTTTAGGTATTTTTTTCTGAACAAAATCTATAATTTCTTCAAGATTCAAATAACGATATCTATTTTCTGCAAATACATAAAGCAAAGCTTTCATAGCAGGATTTGGGGTATTAAGTTTATTTTCAGGAGAGTTGTTATAGAAAAATACAAGATCAGAATCATCTTCTAAATTCACTTCAGCCAAAGGCTTTTCGGATACAATATTTACATTAAAGCTCATATTTGCGATTCTTTGATTATCTACAGAGCGGTTTAATACAATGTTTTTCTTACAAAGCAGAGTTGATCTAAATCTACGATTAGTGATAAAGTCCATATATTGCTCAGAACGTACAATATCTTGAATTTCTTGTAACCTAGAACTAAGTTTTGGAGGCATATTGCCAACATACATACTAGAAAGAGCCGCATCTCCTAAATATTGCAGACCGTTTTCCATAGCTTCTTTCATAAATTCATGAAAATAATACTGATGATTAGTTTCTTCCATATGGTCATGCCTTAAATAATGGTCAGGCTGGGTAGCTAAAAGATCCGCTTCCAATTTTAAAATTTCCCCATAAGGATTATTCGTGCCATCTAAACTATCTTTTATGAAAGAAAGCAGTAACTTACTTTGGGATATTTGTTCTTTCACTTCAGCAAAACCCTTAGAGTGGTATAGCATCATATCGCGAATGGAGCGCACCATATTCCATCCTGGTAGTGTATTATAGCTAATATACGCTACACCAGTAGGACTCAATAATTCTGAACATATTCTAAAAATAGAATTGCGTACATCTTCTGGAACCCAAGAAATTACACCATGGCATATTATATAGTCAAACTCCCCATATGACTTATCAACATCTGTAATCGACACTGTCTTGATTTCTATGTTTTTTAACCCTAAAGCTTTTATCTGATCATTCCCTATTTTTGTTTGAGCAGAAGATAGATCCACTCCAACAAATTTAGCTTTTGGATAATGTATTGCCATAGGTATCAAATTACCACCAGAAGCACATCCCAATTCTAATATTTTAGCATTTTCTAACTTAGGGGAATTTAGCCCAAAAATATGCGCGATTGTTTTAAGATTTTCAACCCTAGTTTGAGCAAACGGATAGCTCTCATATGGCACTTCATCATACACGTTAACAGTATCTGTAACCTTAGTTTCAGTAGCAGTCACAACATCTCCATTATATATTTAAACTTTAGAAAGAGATAATAGCAACATGCTTTGGTTCATGCAACTAGAAAATGGTTGATTTGCGCATGTCTTTAGTAGGAGAATTTCTTGCTGCGATTTTAGCCATCTCTAAATGCGTAGCGGCACTTGCTCTTCTAGATGGGTACTTGGCTGAAAAAGAGCCCTTTACTTTAGTATGTTCTAGATCTAGCGGCTGAGAAACAGGAGGCAATAAAGCCAGTACATAATCCTTTGCACATCCTACCATTTGCTGAGCGCCATATGCTTTAGCAAATTTTAGCAGCTCTTTTTTTACATCTGATTTCAGATTTTTCATTTTATGAATATTAGAAATTACATCATTTAAACCAAGGGGTCGATCTCCGGGAAATAAATTTGCACCAGATAATTTCGCCCTCAAATCTGGATTTTTCTGAGTCAGATATTCGTCAAAACCTTTCATATCTAAAGTTATCGGGTCTTTACTTGCATTAGTCAAACACTCTAGCATCGGGGTAACTATTTCAGAAAAAGATACACCACTGTCTTTTGTCCATTCGCCAAGGTTTTCAGCAAGAGCTTTAGCAACATCAGGAGTGAGTTTTTTTAACATCTTAATCTGTTCTGGGCTAACAATAATATCCAGTAAGTCTTTTTG
>CAZIGS010000021.1:0-10587 GCA_964538645.1 uncultured Rickettsiaceae bacterium | reverse complement strand
TATAGAAGTTAGGTCGCCCTGCGCTAAAATCTTCAGTAAAAAGAAGGATGTACAAGCTATTGCTATAAGATTAATGACAAAAATCTTACGCCTTCCAATAACATCCGAAAGCCATCCTGCAAATATAGTAGAAAATATCATCACAATATATGAAATATTTACCATATAGCTTATATCTTTGCTTTCTATCCCACGTTCAACATTAAGATAGTTCATGATATAAATGGCTTGCATGTAAAATATTACCGAACCAGTAGAATTGATTAAGATTGATATGATGATATCAAACCAGTGTTTTTTAATGGCAGATTTTAAAGGGGATTTTAGTATCTCATCACGAGCTTTGATATCTTTAAATAAAGGTGTTTCTTGAGTATATTTTTTGATGTAAAATCCTGCGAATACTATAAAAACACCTAGGAAAAATGGTATTCTCCATCCCCATGATACAAAATCTTCTTCAGACATTAATGATCTGACTGTGGATAGCACTAAAGAGCCAAGCAATATACCAATACTAATGCTTGCAATAGGTATGCTACCAGCTATGCCTCTGTGTTTTTTTGCAGTATGTTCTATTAAAAACGATACCGATCCAGTTAAAGCGCCTCCCATAGAAATACCTTGTAGCATTCTTACCAAAACCATCAATATAGTGGCAAATATTCCAATTGATTCATATGTGGGTAAGATGCTAATTAACGCTGTAGGCAGTGACATACATATAATAGCAGCGCTTAGAGCTGCTCTGCGTCCTAATTTGTCTCCTATAATACCGAAAAATATTCCGCCTATAGGGCGCATTAAATATCCAACTGCGAATAATAAAAATCCATTTAGTAATGCTACGCTTGAGTCAGTTTCTGGAAAAAATTTAGCGCTTAATATTGGAGCTAAATGTCCAAATAATGCATAATCATACCACTCAAAGGTATTTGCTATACCGCTTGAAAATACTAGTTTTTGTTTATTCATTTTATTTTCTCATAATTTTTTGTAGCTGTTATTGCGAGGATTTTATAGAACAACCAGGCAATCCGTACAAATTTAAAGACATTTTATGGATGGCTAGTCGCGCTTATTGCGATCCTTAGTGATAACAAATATACTATTTACTGCCATTTTTGGTCTCAGACCATGCAATAAATAGCGTTGTGGGCACAAGGATAGCAACACCATACAGAGCATTTTTATGAGGCATTTCGCTGAATACAAGATATGCTATAAAACCAGAGATTATAAGCTCGAAATATCTATATGGGGCAACAGCTGTCGCGTCTACTAAAGCAAATGCTTTAAGCAAGAAAAATAATATTAAATTCGCACTACATCCTAGGATAAATAGCATAACTAGATGAAATAATTCAGGTTGTTTCCATTGCTGTAGAGCGAATGGAAAGGCTAATATAGTCGTAACTAAAGCAGAATAAAATAACATAGATAGCATAGATTCTTTTATAACAAATTTTTTATTTATTATATCGAGTGATGCGAATGCGATAGATGCAACAACAAATATCAGAACTTCATAATTAAAACCACCTCTGTCAGGGCATAGAGTAATAACTATACCTACAAAGCCTATTATAGTAGCTGCCCATCTTTGCCATATAATTTTTTCATCTAAGAAAAATACTGCTAATACTAATACAAATAATGGTATAGAAAAGCTTACTATTGTTGCAGTGCTAATTGGTACTAATTGCAAACCATAAATCCATGATGCCATACCACCGAATAATAAGATGCCTCTGCTAATCTGTATGAATGGGTGAGAGGTTTTTATAGTATCTATACCATAATATAATATGAAAGGTATAAGAGTTAGTGTGCTAAATAAAAATCTGAAAAACGTTACTTCCATGCTACCAAGACCTATGCTTGCATGTTTAGCTATAACGTCGTTTATAGCGCTGCTAATTAAGCTTACTAAGAACCAACCAATGCCTCTTAGATATATTCTAAAATTACTTTCCATTATATGTCCTAACCTTCTGTAAAATGCCTTATTCATTGATACATGAAAGACATAATAATTTTTTTACCTGCGAGATATTACATAATTTTCTGTAATTTAGCAATATATAAGTGTATCGTCTTAATATCATCGACTTAAGAGGTTTTATATGAAAAATAGATTTAAATTACTCAGCGCTTTGACATCGGTATGTTTATTTGCTGGTGGCGCAGAAGCGGCAAAAGCCAATATACCAGCGGATAATAATGATTATGAAAGCAATTATTATCAAGCTGAAGGCAGCATATTATTCAAAATTCGTGCTATGGGCATAATATCAAAATCAAAAGCTAAAAACTTTCCAAAACCTACAACTACTCCTGCTAAGGGGCATGGTCATTTTATTAGTAATGGATATGGAATAGAAGGAACTACTACAGTGTTTTTTACAGATAATATAGGTGCAGAATTGGGCTTAGGTGTTGCTGTGTTTAAAACATCAACCTCTGCAACAAAAGCAGCAAATTATAATTACGGCAATTCTGGAGTAACTATGAAGCGTAAGGATGCTTATGGCATTCCTTTAACACTTATGGGTCAATATCATATTGCACCATTTGGCGCAATAGATCCTTATGTTGGAGTTGGTTATCAAGGGATGTATTTTTTCACTAAATCTCGCCAGTACAAGTTAGGAAATGCTCATGGTCCTGTTTTTCAAGTAGGTTTGGATTTTAAATTACGAGATGATACAGTCTTTAATATTGATGTGAAAAGATATAGTCTTGCTCCAAAGTTAACATGGAGTGAGAGATTTCTCAATAGGGGGCAGCCAGTATCTGGTAAAGTGAAAATTGATCCTGTGATAGTTTCAGTCGGACTAGGGTTTAAGTTCTAAAAAACTTACACTAAATCCTAAGTTTGTCGTAGTGAGAGACTCTAGCGGCGAGTGCGTATTGTATACGCTGGCTCGCCTCGATTCTTCACTCCTAAATCCCTTTATTTACTGTAAGTTTTTCTAATCGTCATTCTCATGCTTGACCACAGGACCTATTATGTTATTATGGTCCTGATTCTAAAGGGTAATCTAATGACTCCCATAAATGGTTGGTTAAATATTTATAAGCCAGTTGGTATTAGCTCCGCTGGGCTTGTTGCTAAGGTTAAAAAAACTCTCGGCAATAAGGTTAAAATAGGGCATACCGGCACTTTGGATGTAGAGGCTGAAGGTGTTTTGCCACTTGCTATTGGTGAAGCTACTAAGCTCGTGCAGTTTTTAGTGGATTCAAAAAAAGAGTATAGATTTAAAATACAATTTGGCGCATGTACAGACACTGCTGATAAAGCTGGAAAAATTCTTAAAACTACAGACCATATTCCTACTCGAATTGAGGCGGAATCTATTTGCAAAAAATTCATAGGAATTATCACTCAAACTCCACCTGCTTTTTCTGCATTGAAAATTAATGGACAAAGAGCTTATGATCTTGCCAGAAGAGGTGAGAAAGTCGAGTTAAAGCCTCGTAATATAGAAATTTTCTCCCTCAAAATGGGATCATATGATGAAAAAGAAAATACAGCTATTTATTACGCAGAATGTTCCAAAGGAACCTACATAAGGACATTAGCAGAAGATATATCTTTGTCCTTGCAAAGTTTAGGTTTTGTGCTAGAATTGGCCCGAACGAGAGTGGGTCCTTTTTTTGCTGATACGGCATTGAAATCCACGGAATTTAGAGAGTTAAGTGCGGAAACAATTCTTAGCTCTTTGCAAAAAACTGAAGTAGTACTGGCCGACATCCTGGTATTTGATATAGATGTCGATATTGCTCTTAAAGTGCGTCATGGTAAAAAAATACCTATTCCACTTGAAGATATAGAGCGAATATGGCTTCGAGCTGATAGTAAAATATTAGCTATAGGGAGTGTGTCTAGTGGCTACTTTAATTGTGCACGAGTTTTAAACTTATAGTATAAATTAAAGGAGAATTATCATGTCAATAAAACCAGAACGTAAACAAGTTCTAATCAAAGAGTACGCACGTGACTCTAAAGATACTGGTTCAGTAGAAGTTCAGGTCGCTATTTTGACCGAAAGAATTAACGCGCTAACTGCCCATTGCCAAACCAATAGCAAAGATTTTCATTCTCGCAGAGGCTTGTTAATGCTTGTTGGTAAGCGTAGAAGATTGTTGAATTACCTAAAAAATAATGATGCATCTAGATATCTTGAGCTAATAGGTAGACTAGGTATTAGAAAGTAAAATAAGTAAAAACGTCATCCTCAAAATATCGTCATCCTTGGGCGAAGACCCAAGGATCCATATTAAAATGGATTTTTATGTGAATAATAGAGGAATAACTAATAAAAATAATAGGTCCTCGGGTCTTCGCCCGAGGATGACGGTTCAATAAGGAATAAAAATAATATGTTTGAAGAAATAATAGAAACGATTGATTGGGGAGGTGCTCCACTCACAATAAGTACAGGAAAAGTTGCTAGACAAAGTGATGGAGCTGTAATGGTATCCATGGGTGATACGGTATTATTATGTACTGCTGTTAGCTCTAAATTTGATAAAGAAGGACAAGATTTTTTTCCTTTAACTGTACATTATAGAGAGATGGCTTTCGCAGCTGGTAAAATTCCAGGTGGCTTTTTTAAGCGTGAGGGAAAAGCTACTGAGCGTGAGGTTTTAGTATCTAGATTGATAGATCGTCCAATTCGTCCATTATTTCCTTCTTCATTTTTTAGAGAAACACAGGTTATTTGTACTGTGCTTTCATATGATGAGGCATATCCTTCAGACATATTAGCGATTATTGGTGCTTCAGCGGCTCTTGCATTATCTAGAGCTCCATATTTGGAAGTAGTTGCTGCAGCTAAAGTTGGTTATATAGATGGTAAATATGTGCTTAATCCATCAGTAACTCAGATTGCTGAAAGTCAACTAGAGTTGGTAGTAGCTGGTACTGATACATCTGTAATGATGGTAGAATCAGAAGCTAAGCAGCTCAATGAAGAAGAAATGCTGGGTGCTATTGAATTTGGTCATAAAGCATTTCAGCCTGTTATCAAAATGATAGAACAATTGGTAAAAAAAGCAGGTAAAGAAAAATGGCCTGAATTTGCTCCAATTGTAAGTGAAGAGATTATCACACAAGTTGAGAAAAAATATAAAAAAGAAATTGAGAAAGCATATAGTCTAGCTGATAAAATTTCTAGATATAGTGTCTTTGACGAAATTTTTGCTGATATAACAGCTGATTTTGCTGACAAGCCAGAATTAACTTCGCTTCAGTTAAAAACTGCCTTTGAAGAGGTAAAATATAGAATATTACGTAGTGATGTGCTAAAAACAGGAAGACGTATAGATGGTAGAAAATCTACAGATATTCGTTCTATAGATACATCTGTTTCAATTTTACCTAGAACACATGGTTCTGCATTATTTACTCGTGGCGAAACACAAGGTCTAGTTGTTACAACACTTGGCACTGGTCAAGATGAGCAAATAATAGATGGTTTAGATGGCGATTCAAAAGAACGTTTCTTGCTACATTATATATTTCCACCATATTCGGTTGGTGAGGCTACACCTTTCAGAGCTCCAGGTAGACGTGAAGTAGGCCATGGAAAGCTTGCATGGCGTGCTCTTATGGGAGTATTGCCTTCGAAAGAAGAATTCCCATACACAATAAGAGTTGTATCAGAAATTACAGAATCTAACGGTTCTTCTTCTATGGCAACAGTTTGTGGTGGATCTTTGGCAATGATGGATGCTGGTGTGCCTTTAAAAGCCCCGGTAGCGGGTATTGCAATGGGTTTGATCAAAGAAGGAAATGATTTTGTAGTGCTTTCTGACATATTAGGTGATGAAGACCATTTAGGTGATATGGACTTCAAAGTAGCTGGTACAAAAGATGGTATTACAGCACTTCAGATGGATATCAAGATTTCAGGCATTACTTTTGCTATTATGAAACAAGCTTTAGAGCAAGCTAATGATGGGCGTATGCATATTTTGCAAAAAATGTCAGAGTCTATTACTACAGCAAGAACAGAAGTAAGTACACATGCTCCTATGATTGTATCGTTTAAAATTGATAAAGATAAAATCAGAGAAGTTATAGGATCTGGTGGAAAAGTTATCAAAGAAATTTGTGAAATAACAGGCGCTAAAATCGATATTACAGATGATGGTAATGTTTCTGTAGCAGCTGTTGGTAGTGATAAGGTAAATGATGCAGTTGCTAGAATCAAAGCAATTGCTATGGATCCAGAATTTGGCCAAATATTTGAAGGTACTGTTGCTAAAGTTTTAGACTCGGGTGCTTTTATAAACTATATGCCTGGTAAAGATGGTTTCATACATATTAGCGAAGTTGCTGACGAGAGAATAGAATCTATTCATGATCGTTTAAGCGATGGTCAAAAGGTCACTGTAAAAATTATTGGTATTGATCAGAAAGGTAAGGCTAAATTATCTATGAGATTAGATTTCGCTCATACTGAAAAAACTGATAGACGTGAAGATAGACCTTCTCGAGATAATCGTGGTGGTGATAGACGTGATAACCGTGATCGTGGCGATAGAGATAATCGTAATCGTGATAGAGGTAGTGCTTCTGCGCCAAAAGAAAATTTCACTAGTAATGAAGAGAAATCTGAAGCGCCTTCTGATAAACCTGCTGCTCCTAAAAGACGTAAAGCTCCTAAATCTGATGGTAATTCAGATCAAGATACTAGTGGTCAAGTTTCTGGAAGGAAATATTTTAGGTAATCAATACTTGCGTCCTATATTCGGAGTCATCCCCGCGAAAGCGGGGATCCAGAGATTGTAATTTTATATCTAGATTCATGCCTTCGCTGGAATGAACTCCAATGGAAGTCTTCCTAGCGCTTCACAATCCTTGCTCTCTCAAATATTTCACGATATTCCTTATTTGGTATTCTCACGCTACATCTATAAGTACCATTTGGATTTTTGCGTATATTGTCAGCTACTAAAAAACCTTGGTAAACTAGTAATGTATAGAATGAATCTGATGATGAATCTATCTCCCTAAATTCAACATAGGGATCAGCCTCTATATCTAGGCTTCCACCATCCAGTAAAATACTCAACTCTTTCTGCTTTTTCTCAGATTTAAACTCAGATTTTAATGATATATGTCGTACATGAGTCAATACTAAAGTTTTTCTACTTTTGTAACTATTTATCATTTGTACTATTGAATTAGGGTGATAAATCTCAACTCCACCTACATCATACCCACCGTACCAAGACCTTATATCTTGTAGTATTTGATCATCAAAATAAATATTAGCATTTTGTAGTAGATCTATTACCTCATTTCTTGTAAATCCAAAATATTGTGATAGATAAGGATTGAGAAGCGAATCTTCTCTAAAGCTTTTTATACCAGTGAATATCCCCAGTTTCTCTATATTGGTTGTACCTGTAATTATGGCTTTATGGAGAGATTCATTATTTTTAATAGCATTACCCAGCATCTTGCCGACAATGTCATAAATTTCTAGTAATAACGGATTTTTTTCTGGATCAAGAGTAGAATCGCTAGTAAGTTCAGCTATGTAATATTTATTGATCATATAATCATATTCATCGACTAGAATAATAGTTCTTAATCCAAAATGTTTATGTAACATATCTTCTAGAAAGCGCAGACTATTTACCATCTCTTCCTTTGTAAAAATGGCATGATCATCTGCGTATTTTTTACAAAACTCTATTTCTTCGATATTGAGTTTAGGGCTATTAGTCAAATATATATGTTTTTGGTAGAGGCTTTTTATTCTAAGACTAATTTGCTTATGTAAATCTTCTATGGTACCTGCTTTTCTAATTTTGAAATTTAGAAAAATAGTTGGATATTTTCCAAAATATTTATCTACAATTTCTTTATGCCCAAATATTGCTTTTTCTTTCATCAAACGAGATTTATACGTCTCTATTACTGTGTTGCATCTGCAGTCACTCCTAACATTTGGGCTGAAAAAATTCTCAAGCTGTTGCATGTTAGAAGTCTTGCCCCAGCTTGGAGGGCGTGTGATTAATAGTACCTGGTGCTTATCATCTGTTATTGCTTTAATGAAAGATGTTTTGTCGACTATGACCTCTGCAGCGAAGCTGCAAATGGGAAGAAGGAGTATGAGAAACAATGTTATCACGATCGAGCGTAGCCTGTTGGAGTCATCCCTGCGGAAGCAGGGATCCAGAAAGAGTAAATTCATAATGGACCATTATTTCTATAATTAATAACATTGGATCACTGCTTCCGCAGGGATGACTCCATTGCAATATTATAACCACTATATGAGATTTTAACTAATCCCTAGCTTAGTTTAGATCAAGCTAGGGATTTTGATGTAGCTATTATAGCACTAAATCTGCTTAACTATGCCATTCTAATTTTCTACCAGTTTTTTTAGCATCTGCTGTTATTCGTTTAGCATTTTCTGTTCGTTGCACTATAGCTTCTGGGCTTTTAGCTTCTCTTCTATGAGTAATACCTGTCAATCCAAGTCCTTCTGCTAACTTTGCATCGCTTAAATATTTTCCCATTTCTCTTGCTTTGCTTATGGCTTTGTTTTGCATCAGCATATCTTTTAAGTCTAACATCATTTGCTGAGTACTCGCTAAGTCTTTTTGATTTTCTGGTGTAGGCTTGCCTTTTAACTTTGCTTCTTTAGCGAGGGTGTCACTAATTGTCTTTCTTTGTGATGGTGACAAGTTTTTTGGATCTAATCCATTTAAATAAACTCGAGCTTCCTTTATTTGTGCTTGTTTTTTTTCAAAATCCTCATAGGTTTGTACAGGCATAATATTCCTCATTTATTGGTTAGTTATATTTACTCATTTACTCATTTACTTACTTACGTATTTAAGTATTTAAGTATTTACTTCTATAATTTCCTAGATGCTTCGCCAACATATAACTGCCTTGGGCGGCTGATTTTCTGGTCTCTATCCTCAAGCATTTCTTTCCATTGAGACATCCAGCCTACAGTACGCGCCACTGCAAAAAGCACTGTAAACATTTGATATGGAATTCCCATAGCTTGATAAATGATTCCTGAATAGAAATCTACATTAGGATATAATTTTCTTTCAATGAAATACTGGTCACTAAGCGCTATACGCTCAAGTTCCATAGCGATTTTCAGCAAAGGATTATTTTTTTGGCCTAATTCTTCGAGGACTTCAGAGCATGCTACTTTAAGCACTGCTGCTCTTGGGTCGTAGTTTTTATATACTCTATGACCGAATCCCATTAATCTTACACCATCTTCTTTGTTTTTTACCTTTTTTATAAATTCTGGAATTTTATCTATAGACCCTATTTCATGGAGCATTTTTATAACTGCCTCATTAGCTCCTCCATGAGCTGGTCCCCAAAGTGATGCAATACCGGCGCTTATACAAGCAAAAGGATTTGCTCCAGAAGAGCCTGCTGTTCTAACTGTCGAAGTAGATGCGTTTTGCTCATGATCTGCATGTAATATAAAAATCTGATCTAATGCTTTAGCTACTACTTTATTTACCTTATATTTTTCGCAAGGATTTGAGAACATCATTTGTAGGAAATTTTCTGAAAAAGTTAGTTCATTATCTGGATAGATAAATGGATGTCCGATCGAATATTTATATGTCATAGCAGCGAGAGTTGGCATTTTTGCTATGATTTTTATAGCGCCAAGTTCTCTTTCTTCTGGGTCGTGTACATCTAGCTCATCATGATAAATTGCGGATAATGAGCCTACTGCAGAAAGCATCACAGCCATGGGATGAGCAGAATGTCTGAAACCTGCAAATAAATTGCGCATTTGCTCGCTAACCATTGTATGGTGAGTTATGTCGTTGCTAAATCTTTTATATTCTGTAGGGCTTGGAAGATCTCCATTTAAAAGCAGATATGCTACGTCTAAAAATGTTTTTTTCTCTGCAAGGTCGTGAATATCATAGCCTCTATGACGCAAAATCCCTTTATCTCCATCTATATAGGTAATTGTAGAAGTGCATGATGCTGTAGACATAAAGCCTGGATCATAAGTAAAATATCCTGTGTCAGTATATAACTTAGTGACATCTATAACGTCTTGACCAATTGTTGCTTTATGTATAGGCAACTTAAATATTTTGCCATCTATTGTTAATTCAGCAAATTTTTCTTGCATATCAAACTCCTTAAATTATTAACCAATAATAACATAGGAATTAAGAATTATATGAATACTATATATAGTATAAAGTTATTTTTGTAAAAATTGTTGTATTTTCAACAGATCATACCAAGTGGCTTTTTTCTGGAATGGTTGGCGTAATAAATAAGCAGGATGAAATAAAGCTGTAGTGGTAATATGGCCCTTCAGATAAGGGTTGATATATTGATAATATTCTTGTCTAATACGACTTATTTGCAAATGATCTCCTAAAAGCGAGGTGAGGGCAGTTGCTCCCACAAGTACTAATAAATCTGGCTGTACAAGTGCTATATGCTTTTCTACAAATGGTCTACATATTTCTATTTCTTGATCAGTTGGTCTACGATTTGCTGGGGGTCTCCAAAATATAGTATTTGTGATATAGCAATTTTCTTTTCTA
>CAZIGS010000020.1:0-11199 GCA_964538645.1 uncultured Rickettsiaceae bacterium | reverse complement strand
GTTACCTGCAACTGTCACATTATTACCATTTATAACGACAGTACCACTAAAATTATTTCCAGTATTACATATAACATTCCCATTTAAAGTCATATTTGCACCCAATAATACTTGTGCTGCATTATAGATAAATTTTATATCACCTGTAACATTATTAGCAAAACTAACCCCTCCTGCTCCGGTATTTATTGTTGTAGCACTTACTGTATCTTCAAAATTGACTCTCGCAGAACCTACATTAATTTCCGATAATGATCTAGTAGCTCCAACCGGACCATGAATTGTAACAGAGTTGGTATTGCCCATACCATCAGGAGTAGCAATAAATGTCAGACTTCCTTTATTAGGCGCACCTAAACCATCTATAGAACCAGTGTAACTAATTTGATGATCTGTAGAATCTATTGTCAATGTAATTCCATCTGCAATATAAGTATTTGTAGCTTTAACAGTGTTGATACTAGTATTAGCGCCACCCATAGTAGTATTTTTATTTACACTAATTTCATGTAGTGAATGATTCGCACCAATATTACCACCTAATATATTACCAGAACTATTTATTGTTAGCTTACCTTTGTCATCATGATCTCCATCCACTGTGGCATCGATCCTGAAACTCCCATTTGCTGCATTAAGTATTAACTCAGCACCTCCAGCTCCCGCGCTGCCAAGGACTATACTCCCTACACCACTATAATCATTGTTAATGGTACCACCATAATCTTCATTCACTCTAGATTCTTTACCAGTAAAACTATAGCTTGTGGCATCTTCGATTATAAAATTAACTACCCCAGCTGCGCTACCATTACCTATACTACCTATAGACCCACCACTAGCATTATGGTGTACTTTAACATTTGTTGAACCTTTATTTAGGTCAAAAGCTTTTATTTCTACAGGTAAATCAATATCTAATCTTTGAAGACCCGCCCTACCTATTGCAATAGTTAAAGGATCAGGTGCCCAAATTGGTACCATAGTATTCCACCAATAAGCAGCTATCGTCATGTTAGCAACTCCAGATCCATCATAATCAACAATCATAGCTTCAGGATCTGCATTAGCGCTTGTACAAGTAAACAAGCTAGCTGCTAAAGTAGTAGTTGTAAGTATAGATTTTATAAAATTTCTTTTGTTTTTTGATATCACTTTCATAATAATTCTAATATATGTTTTGAAACTTTCATAGTAACAGAATGTTTAATTGAAGTATAATTTGCTAGTAAATTATTATTGAGTTATAGAAAACCGAGTGATAAAAGAACAATTTTTAGTTATTTTAACCTGAGCTTGATGTAAGAAAACTATAAAAGCTGATTGTTATAGGCTTTAGCTCCATCCGTCATCCTCGGGCGTAGACCCGAGGACCCATTTATGCATTATGGATCCTAGTGTCAAGCACTAGGATGACGACTAAGAGGCCGAGGATGACGACTAAGAGGCCGAGGATGAGGTTTGTAAGCAGTTTCATGCTATTTCTTACATCAAGATCAGGTTATTTTGAAGAAATTAGATATAGTTTTTTGTTATTCCATTGTGATTGTCTAGCTTGACCTAACGAGCTATAAATAATAAAATGAGTTCTCAGATATTCGCCCGAGGATAACAATATTGAGGAAAATGCAAAAAATTTGGCTAATAGCTTGCGCTTTTATGGTAGTCTTAATGATCTTCGTAGGTGGATTGACTAGACTTACAGACTCTGGCCTATCAATAGTAGAATGGAAACCTGTTACAGGAATAGTTCCCCCATTAACAAAAGAATCCTGGGAAAAAGAATTCTCCTCTTATAAAACATCCCCAGAATATAAAAAAATAAACCATGATTTTAGTTTAGATGATTTCAAAAATATTTTCTGGCTAGAATTTATTCACAGAATATTAGGGCGAATTACTGGGCTGATTATAATATTACCTGCAATCTTTTTTGGTCTAAAAAAACAATTAAGAAAACCTACCCCATATATCACTATGAGCTTGCTTGTAATATCGCAAGGAATAATGGGTTGGTATATGGTAAAAAGCGGACTTGTAGATAATCCACATGTGAGTCATTACAGATTGGCAGTACATTTGATATTAGCAGTTTTGCTTTATTCGGTCATTTTATGGGAGGTGTTTTATCGTCATTGCGAAGAACATCTCAGATGCGACGCGGTAAGCCATGGATTGCTTCGTCATTGCATTCCTCGCAATGACGCCACCCTCACCCTCCTCCTTATCTACCTCCAAATCTTCCTTGGCGCTTTAGTAGCAGGATTAGATGCTGGTATGGTATATAATGAATTTCCTATGATGGGCAATGGATTTATACCTAATGAATTTGAACTATCATGGAATATGTTTAACGACCCTGTATCTGTACAATTTTTGCACAGAACAATGGCATATATAGTAGTATTTAGTATAGGATTAATCTCTTTTAGGTTACTTAAATATAATAAATATCTAGCTTATATATTATTAGCAATAGTAACAGCACAGTTTTTACTTGGAATATTCACTCTAGTTTACATAGTACCCATTAAATTAGCCTTGGCACATCAATTATTTGCTGTATTATTGCTTAGCATAGTTTTATATATAATATTTGAAAGGAGAGCATCATGAGTGAAGATTCTATCATATTAAAAAACCTACCAGCCAATTTACTAGCTGGTAAAAAAGGCATTATTGCAGGCATAGCAAATAATATGTCAATAGCCTGGCCTATAGCTCAATATGCGAAAGCTTGCGGCGCAGAACTCGCTCTCACATACCCTGGTGATGCAATTCAAAAACGAGTTGAGCCTTTAGCAGAAAGCATAGGTGTAAAAACAACATTGCAATGTGATGTACTAGACGAAGATTCTATGGATTCTATGTTTGCTTCTATTGAAAAACAATGGGGAAAAATTGATTTTCTTGTACATGCTATTGCTTATTCAGATAAAAATGAATTACGCGGTAGATATGTAGACACAACACTCGCGAACTTCCAAAATACTATGAATGTATCATGCTATTCTTTAGCAGCTCTTGCTAAACGAGCTGCTCCACTGATGAAGGATGGGGGTAGCATTATCACCCTAACTTATTTAGGCGCAATGAAATGCGTACCAAATTACAATGTAATGGGAGTAGCAAAAGCTGCTTTAGAAGCTAGTGTGCGTTATCTTGCAGCTGATTTAGGAAAAGACGATATTAGAGTAAATGCAATTTCCGCAGGCCCTATTAGAACATTAGCAGCAAGCGCGATTGGTGATTTTAAATCAATGTTAGATGCACATGCATCTACAGCCCCACTAAAAAGAAATGTATCGCAAGAAGATGTAGCAGGAGCAGCAACTTACCTCCTCAGCGACTTATCCAGAGGTGTTACAGGCGAAATACATTATGTGGATGCTGGATATAATATTATGGGCGCTAGAATGGCATCTGAGTAATCGTCATTCTTGCCTTTGGAGTCGTCCCCCCATATGCGGGGATCCAGTTCTTCCTGATCATCGAGAGGAACTGCAAGCCCTATGACCAAAGAAAAACGTCTAAATCCCTATTATGGATCTACCTCAACTCTTGGATAGCTCCAGTCTCATAACTTCTTAATTTACAAATTACAACTTGAAAGATGTCTAAATATATGTTAATAATTGCAGCTTATTAAACTCAATATAAACATATAAATTTTATGAGCCAAGAAGAAAATTTATCAAATCCGTCCAGAGCAAGAAGGGAAGAACCTGCAGCAGCTAGCACATGGGCTAGAGAACTTGGACTTAGAGCCAATACACACGCCCCCTTAGCCTTAAATGATGGATTAAGATCTACTGGCTTCAACATAGATGATCGAGCCTTAGCTAGAGTTAAACAACTTGAAGAATTAGGTATACATGTAACAGATAAAACAGCAAGCTTAGGGGTTCTAGATAAAATAAAATCAATGTTAGTAGAGGAGGAACCAAAAAAATCTGAAGAAGATTTTAAATCTCTTGTAGCTGAAGTGAATTCAAGCATAGTTCGATTCAAAAATTTAGATTTAGACATAACCACAGAATATCTTGCAGAAGGATTTAATGGGTTTAGTCTCTATTCTAGACAGCTTGAAGAACTACCTCGACGCGCCCCTATCAACCTCGAGGGGCTTAAAAAATGTACCCCAGCTCATCTTCAATTAGTTAAAACTATAAAAACATTAGATTTACTAAATGAATATAGATTATTAGATAATTTTGAGCTTGATGCAAGTACATTACAAACCTTTATTCATCATGCTACTATCTTAAAAGAATCTAACTTCCCAGCTGAAGCATTAGGCAATAATTCAAATGTAAATTCTGAAACAGCATTGTTAGTTAGAAAATTAGTATCAACCATAACCGATGGCCCAGTATATATGATAAACTATTCTAGAAAAATAGTTCCAGCTGTAGCGCTTTCCATCGAACGGTTATCCCATAATTTTCCTAAAGAAACAATACAGTCTCTAGGGGCCACAAATATTCTGAAAATGGTTTATCTAGGCTATGAATATAGTATACAAATGGAAGGATTAAAAACTCTTCCTGACCTAGCAATTCTGTCAGATGTACTTGATGAGGCTATGAATGTAGCAAAACTAGATCATATGGATGGTTTGGAACCTGCTAGCAGAGTTCTACTTACATTTTCAAAAGCAGAAGACAGGGTCAATTTGGTATCAGATATTAGAAGATTTTATCCTGATTTTTCTGCTAAAGATTACAATACGAATGCACTAAACGCAGTTGGTAGAAATATAGAAATTCTACATAAATACAATTATCCAATTGATAGACTTAATGGTCAATCTTACGAAGATATTGTTCACACTGTACACAGATTGCAAGAAACTGCACAAAAATGCCTGGAAGAATTCAAAATAGAGGGCCTACAATGGTTTCACTTAGAAGCAATTGATTCTTTAGCATTCACAGGATTTAATATTAATTACAGTTCATTACCACAACTATCTCAAGAAAGAGTGGCTGTCCTAGCAAATTCATTATCTACTATAGCTCACCTCGGATTTGGATCTCCTCATCTCCAAACATACCAATTAGAAGACATAGCTGTATTAGCACCTGCTTTACATAGTATAAAGATTGCTGCTAATAATGGATTGAAAATAGATCTAGAGGTAATTCGAGAATTAAGACTAGATCAAATTTTATTTATAACGCAAAATCTAAAAACAATAGTTAAAATTGACTTTCAGATAGAAACTATTGCGGAGCTTTCTCCTCAAGAAATTACAACACTTAGGGTAGCACTGGAAGATACAAAACATTTTCCTAGTAAAGGTTATGATGCCAGAACTATACTAATGACGCATTCCTTAAAAACCAATCTGCCTAATATAACTTGTACAAAATTAAATAGAGAAGAATTAAAAGAATTACACGAGGCAGCCCAAAAATTAGAGCCTCACTGCTCTGCTGCTTCTATTCAAGCGGTAAATGTTAGAGTACGAGTTATAAAAACAGCTGCTCATTTAGAAAAGTTTTTAGAATTTGGATTTAATATTAATGAAATCTTATCTCTTAATGAAACAGTTATTCCAAAATTACATGCAGGTATAGTAACTTTATCTACTGAATTTCAGTTTACAACCGAAGAGTTCGATAGACTCGCAATGGAACAAGTTGCAGACCTTGGAACTGATGCGCAATTTTTAGCCAGCTATGGGTTACATCCAAGAAAATTTGTTAGCAGTGATGTAGATAAATATTTAAGCGGTATAAAAATCTCAAGACTAGCAAATGATATTAGAAAATTACTAAACACATGGAAGCTAAACCCCATGGCTTATGATGATGTAACGATTGAGCAAATTCCTATTTTAGCAGGCAATCTTTCTGAGCTTCTTACAAACATAAAATTATTTATAGAAAATGGATTAACTTTTGACAAAGTTAAAACAGCTGCAAGCGATGAGCTAAAACAGTTAGCAAAAAATATTGTAACTCTTTCTAAAACCGCTGCTCTTGATGCACAAGATTTTGCAAAGCTTACTGTAGAGCAAATTAATGCAATTGCAACAAATCCTAAGCAAATATTGGATTA
Organism: uncultured Rickettsiaceae bacterium; assembly: GCA_964538645.1. GTDB lineage: Bacteria > Pseudomonadota > Alphaproteobacteria > Rickettsiales > Rickettsiaceae > JAYUHP01. The sequence goes on along the minus strand of CAZIGS010000020.1, from coordinate 5,133 downwards.
TGAACAAGGATTTACTGTACAAGGGATAAGCAAATTAAGCGCAGCACAAATACGAACTATGGGTTCTATCTCGTCCAAAAATTTTAAGCTTATATTTTCGCCGAGAGAATGTGGATTTAAACTAAAACAGTTTGCTGAGGTCGATGATCAAACAACGTCTAATACAATAAGGGCTGTTCAAACTTTGCTTAATGACCTACCATTTGATAGTAGGGAAAATATTAACACAGTTAGCTTTGAGAATATAGTTTTGTTGGCAAAATGCAGTAATATATTCAAGAGCTCTACTTTAAAGCCTCATGATTTTGACAATTTAAGTAAAGCACAAATAAATATTTTTGTAAAACATTCTGATAAATTCCTAAATCAAGGTATAGCTCCTCGTGATTTAGAAAAATTATGGCCAGATCAAATTGAAGCATTAGCAGAAACTAAAAATCTACTTAGATTTTGTAAAACTAAAGATATTGAGAATTTTTCTCCCAATAAAATTAAATCTTTAGATAAATATGCTGAGTTATTACTAGTCAAATGCCATTTTGCACCAGAATATCTTGCAGAATTAACTGATGCTAACATAGTAAAATTAGCTGAAAGCATAGAAAAATTATCAAAATTTTTACTGAATCCTGCTCATATAGAAGAATTTCCTAGTTTAGATTTTAGTACAATTATAACACTAGCAAATAATGCTGAGATATTATTCATAGATAGAGGGTTTAGTCCCAATGCTTATGCTGATGTAACAACGCACAATATTGCCACTGCTGTAAAAAAGAAAAAAGCAGAATTAAGTTCATCTCATACTAAAACAAAACAAGGTTGGAAATTACCCGATGGAACAGTTATTACCACTGATAATCCTGAAATACATGAATTAGGAAATAAATTTTATGGAATAGTTGATCCAAAAATCATGCGAAAACTAGAAGATTCTACAAAAGGCCAGGTTAATATTGCTCTTGATAATGGTATTGGTTTTAATGAGAGATATACTACTTGCGTAGTATTTCAAGGTAAATTAGCAAAAATAAAAATAAATGCAGATCTTAGACTAAATACCAAAGAGGCTTATTGTAATGGCTCAATATATCTTTTGGTATTTAACGATAAAGATAACCATGCCGGAATAGACAAAGCAGCTAATAATGGGAATTTTGATATTGTGCAGGTAGATCCATTTATTGACTCAGTGCAATTATCTGGAGCTGATGCACCAGTCGCTACCTAAAAATACTTCCTAGCAGCTTTGATATATACCGCACCAGTAACTACAGTCAATATAGCGGCAAGCCATAATACTATTTGTCCTATTATGTCTAAAGAATCTATTTTTGATCCTGTGGAGCCTAAAAGCAAAATAAATAAAGCTGCCATTTGCATAAAGGTTTTTACTTTAGATAAATTTGAAACTGGCACACTAACTCTTATTCCAGCTAAAAATTCTCTAAGTCCTGCAATAAAAAACTCCCGCATTAATATCAATATGCAAGGAATCTCATCTGCTTTTCCAAATTTTACCAACATTAATAATACACTACCAACAAGCAGTTTATCTGCTATAGGGTCCAGCATTTTACCAAAATTTGTCTCTAATGAATATTTACGAGCCAAATACCCATCTAGCCAATCTGTTATACAGGCTAATAAAAAAAACGAGCTGCTTAATTGATGAGCAAAAGCCCTATCATCAAAGTAAAAGGCTCCTATTATCACTGGTATCACAAAAATACGTATTGATGTTAAAATATTTGGTAAATTTTTGTATTTCTTATTTGTCATCTCAACCTGTTTTAATGACGATCGATGTAGAATAGACATCTTAGCCTAACATGTAAAGTATAGAAAATTTTTATTATTATTCACTATACTATATGATGCATAAAGACATCATATATATATAAAAAGATTTTAGTTAATAGTTACGAATTGACGCCCTATCAGTTGTACAATACACTTTTTGGTACCGTTAACACAAAAATCTAAAGGAGATATATTATGAAAAATTTACTAGCGGTTTTAATCACTCTAGCATTATTACCTTTCGCTGTAAATGCAGCTGAAGTAAAACAAGAAGAACATCACGAAAATGCTGCGGAGCACAATCACAAAGCTGCGGAGCACGATCACAAAGCTGGTGAACATCATCACAAAGCTGCTGAACACGAAGATAAAAAATAATATCTACCTTCCACCTATCCTAGATTTTAGGATGGGTGGAAACTCTTGATGTAACAAAACAATCTCATCAAAATTCCCATAGACTTACATAGGTATCTCAGATAAAATATACTAGCCTAAATTCAGAGTAAATATGCAAAAAGTCACAGCTTCTATCCTTATAATAGGTAACGAAATACTCTCTGGACGTACGCAGGATTTGAATATCCAATTCATAGCTGCGCATTTATCAGATACAGGAATACATCTTGAAGAAGTACGAATTATACCTGATAAAAAAGAGGTTATAATCAATACTGCTCTGGAGCTAAGTAAAAAATACGATTATTTATTCACTACAGGTGGCATTGGGCCCACTCATGATGATATAACATCTGAAGCAGTAGCAGCAGCATTTTCAAGACCTGTAGAGAAAAATATGGAAGCATATAGACGGATAAAAGAAGGATATGAGCTAAAAGGAAGAAAAATGTCTCCAGCAAGCGAAAAAATGGCCATGATGCCCACAGGAGTTACTTTGATAGATAATGGCGTTACTGCGGCACCTGGTTTTATAATAGAGAATATATATGTTATGGCAGGAATCCCTGAAATTATGCAGTCAATGTTCTTGTATATATTACCTACTCTTAAAAAAGGGAATGCGATAATTTCACGCCAAGTTTCAATATTAGCAGGAGAAAGTAAAGTAGCAAAAGAGTTTGAATTATTACAAAGCAAATACCCAGATATAGAAATGGGTAGCTATCCTTTTATTCATGAAGAAGATCATGCTACTGCACTTGTACTACGAGGAGAAAACCCTAGCATGTTAAATGATGCTTTTCTAGAGCTACAAAATATGGTCAGAGCTTATGAAATTATTACGTAATATTTTTGGAGACTATAGGGTACAGATATTTATACATCTATTACTGCTTACATTTTTTACAGTCTCTTTAGTAACATATAATATGGAAGACCCATCATGGAATAGCTATAGTGATAGTGATCCAGAAAATCTTATGGGACTAATTGGCAGCACTATATCTGATCTGATGCTACAATTATTCGGTATAGCTTCTGTAATGTATATTATTCTTATTATGTTATGGATAAAAACTCTATGGCATAATAAGGAGCTTAAATTTATATGGGCTAAGATTTTACTATCTATATTTGCCGCATCAATGTTTGCAGCAAGTTTTGCTTCTGTAAATTGCAATATTTTATATTTTAGCTCTCAGAGCGTCATAGGCCAAGCTATAAGACCAATTCTTGATTTTTTAATAGGCCCTATATACCCATTAATAGGCTTTATATTAGGGGTATTTTTACTTGTTGTCTCATCAGGTCATGACCTAAAAGAATTTATAGAAAATACTATTTCTTTAGCTTGTAAAATACGTTTTCCAAGAATAAAATCTACCATAAAAACTTCCCCAACAAGTCAAAAAATTATGCCTAGAACTTTAGAAGTTCAAGAACCTTCTTTTACAGCAGCTCGAAAAATTGTTGAACCTTCACTGCAAACAATAGAGAAAACTCCTACGAAAAATGTGTTACCTGGCCGAGTTGCTCCTCGCAATGATGGTTATGCCTTACCGGATATAGAGCTTTTGGATATATATAATAATACGAAAATAAAGATGGAAACAGAGCAAGAATTGCAGGAGAAATCTGAAGCGTTGCTTAGAGTTCTTGGCGATTTTGGCATTAGAGGAAATATGACAGATATTCATCAAGGACCCGTCGTAACACTCTATCAATTTGAACCTTCCGCTGGTACAAAATCATCAAGAGTAATTGGCCTTTCTGATGATATTGCTAGATCTCTCAGCGCGCTTTCTACAAGGATTGCTGTCATGCCTGGCAGAAATGCTTTGGGTATAGAAATACCAAATCAGAATAGGCAGTTTTTTAGCCTTAGAGAACTTATCGAAACTGCAGAATATAATGACCCTAAACTGCTACTACCGATTATATTAGGCAAAGATTTAGGTGGAAAACCTGCTGTTGTAGACCTATCCAAAATGCCGCATTTGCTAGTCGCTGGTACAACAGGTTCTGGGAAATCAGTTGCTATTAACGCTATGATTATCTCGCTTCTATACAGACATAGTGCTGAAACATGTAAGTTCATAATGATCGACCCTAAAATGCTTGAATTGTCTGTATATCAAGATATCCCACATCTTCTTACTCCAGTTGTAACAGAGCCCGGTAAAGCAGTTATAGCACTCAAATGGGCTGTAAAAGAGATGGAAAATAGATATAGGCTAATGTCAAATTTAGGCGTGCGTAACATTAGCGGTTTTAATGAAAGAATAGAAGAAGCAATTAAAACTGGCCAAATTTTAGAGCGAACTGTACAAACAGGTTTTGATCCAGAAACTGGCAAACCAATATATGAAACTATTCCGATTGAAATGCAACCTCTTCCATTCATTGTTGTAATTGTTGATGAAATGGCAGACCTGATGCTTGTAGCTGGAAAAGATATAGAAACCTCTATTCAGCGACTAGCACAAATGGCACGTGCTGCTGGTATTCATTTGATTATGGCAACGCAACGTCCTTCTGTGGATGTTATTACAGGCGTTATTAAAGCCAATTTCCCAAGCCGTGTTAGTTTCAAGGTAACTTCTAAGATAGATAGCAGAACGATCTTGGGAGAGCAAGGAGCAGAACAATTGCTAGGGATGGGCGATATGTTATATGTTAGCTCTGTATCTACTGTATCAAGATGCCATGGGCCATTTGTCGATGATAAAGAGGTAGAGCGCATAGCTAAATTCCTAAAATCTCAAGGGCATCCGGAATATATTACATCAGTTACAGAGTCAGATGACAATGATATATCGGATGAATCCTTTGGTGAAGAAGGAGCTGATGATGATTCTCTCTACCGCCAAGCTTTACAAATAGTGAAGCGTGATAGAAAAGTATCCACGAGCTACATTCAGCGCTGCC
>CAZIGS010000019.1:0-11446 GCA_964538645.1 uncultured Rickettsiaceae bacterium | reverse complement strand
TCCCATTCAGGACATAATACATAGAATCTATATGTCCATATGTGTATATAGTAAGTTCCAATTTAATGCTCCATGTTTTGCATCATTCTACCGAACTTATTCTCAAACTCCTTAGCTTGCCTGTCTATTTTTTCTTTTACTTGCAAAATAACTTGTAATTTTTGGAAAGCTCCAAATTTTGCATCTCGTAAATATTTTCTAGTAGTTTCTGTGTCGGTGATAAAATTTCTAATAACAACATTATCAACTTGTACATGCTGTAAATTCTGTATATTCGATACAACTCTGGAAAGCATAATTTGTAAGTAATTTGTTATAACGTCGTAACAAATTACTTCTATAAATTCAGGTAATCTCACAATTATATCATCTGCTTTTGCTTTTGAACTAAGTTCTAGCTCAATTAAATGTAGAATAGGAATAGTGGCAAAGCCCAGCAGAGCTTCTTCTTCATCGCTTAGCATACTATCGTCTGTCATCACCTTATCCACCAACCCCCTAAGAATTCTCGATATATTTCCATAAAGAGTGTCTGTTGGTTTGAGGATTTTCTCTTCTTGTGTAGGATTCAAACATTTTGTATGTTCATCACAAACATAAAGTTTAATTTTTGATTCTCCGCTACTTGTTCCTATATATTTCTCAAGCAATTCCTGATTTTGTAGTAGAGTGGGTTTAGAAAGAAATCTGTATCTCCCATCCTCTTTCCTTCCTATAATAGTGCCGCTTACAGACATTATGAGTTCTTTGAATTTATTATCACCTTCGACACCCCTTTTAACTGCTTTCCATACAAGATTAAACTCATCTCCAAGAAGCGATTCAAATTCTCCGTCACTATTTCTTACTATACTACCAGCAGATTCCTGACATTTTCTTGTGGTATCAAACATGTCATTAGTATCATTTCTCGCATTTGATTCCATCATACAATGCTCCTTCTCACTTGATACAAGCTTGCTGAAACCACCGGCTGCTAAGCTTTGAGCCATAGAGCATTGATTCATAGTAAGACCATTTATATCACGTGCTACAGTTTCCAAATATGTCATAATATCTTCACATTGTGGGCATGCTGTTTTAATGCTCATTTTTACCAAATATGCACCACTAGCCCTTGCTACTCCTTTAAGAAAATTAGAAAATTCAGCGCTAGAAATATATGACATTGCTCCAAATCTAAAATCACCAGAGCCTGTACAAGCATCGTATTTTAATTTTGGAGTTTGAATTGAAATAGGGCTTAATTCCTTTGGCCTTGGACCTCTTAGCAGTATCGAACCACCAGTCATATAGCCACCAGATTGGTCTTTTATTATCGCTGGAGTATTTATATTATACATGGATCCTTCTGGAGATGCATATTGCACAAGAGAGTCTAGACCAGCATATGAGTTGTAATGACTTAGGAGTAATGTTATTACCAGGAGCCATAGATGACGATACAATCCATAAAATAACAATATGTATGGATTGTTGCTTTGTGTTTTGAGCATTCCTCGTAATGGCGTTTTTTTCATCTCAATTTCTCAGCATAATCAGAAGCCAGTCCAGCATATTCCTCCAGTTCGCTAGTAGTTACATAACCCCTTATCATCTCAAATGCTCTTTTCCCATCTTTACTAACTGCTACAACTGTAGGAGTGGCTTCTATTGCAAGTTTTTTTGCTAATTCTGGTATTGATTTACCTATAAATAAACCTGTCATATTTAAATCAATACTTGCTTCTTCGGTTTTGAAGCCATATATCTGGCTAAAATGCTTTAAAACTGGTGCGAATTCTTTGCAGTAAGGACATGACCCTTTAGAAAAAAGTACCAAATCAAATTTAGAGGCAAAATTTTTTATTTTATTCTCTAGCATTTCTTGTTCTAATTTTCGTTTAAATTTTACAGCATGAATATTTTGAGGATTTGTTATTCTGTCAAAATATTCAGGGTATTTAAATCTAGCTTCTCTATACGCCTTATCAAGATCTAATGCTTTGGTCCACATAACCTCTTCTAACATTACATAATCACGCACAGATTCTGGATTTGGATTGGCAATCATAATGCTCCGCTTACTGTCCATATTCTCTTTCAATGAAGCAATTTCTTCTTCCGCCTGTTCTGCGGTTATAATATTTTTACGCTTTATATCTTCGTACTCCAATGATTTTGCTTCAAACCATAGCCACCCTCTGTATCTTTGATCTAGGAAACTTGCTTCTGAATCTGGGCTAATAGTAGTTATTGAAATGCACCATATGCAACAAAATACTCCTCGCAATGAGGATTTTACACTAGTACTCACAATCATTACCCAACTCTTTTTTTAATCTATCATTCATTCCTTTTGAGTTATCATCTATAGAAGCTACGGAACTACTAGCCCTCATATGAATATCCCCAACATTTGGCACTTTCATTTTCTTTTTTATCTCGACAATAAATTCTGAAAAATCCATTTTTTCAAAATCAAGCCGCGTGATTTCCTCTAACGTAAGGCCTCTACAATTAGGATGCCCCCCTTCTCCAAAATCCATGCCTAATTGCTTTCTTCCTTCTACTTGGATAACCTTATTGAGCATGTTTCCAAAACAACAAAAATGATGTTTATTTATATGGGCAGGTTTTGTTCCAGAAGTAGATTTTCCTACATAAACACAAAGATTTCTTTCTCTCAAGTTTTGCAATTTTACTTCGTCAGCATTACAACTAGCACCTAAGTGAGATCCCCAGCCCTTTACTTTACAACAACTCATATAACCAACTGGTTTCTTGGTGCAATGCTGGTCAAAACCTTCAAATAACTTGAAATTCATGTCTTTGGCGCCTTTGGCCTGTGAGACGGCATAAAGCTTTGATGCAGAATTCATCATATCTTCATCCATATCATATGATTTATCTAAGCAGTTCCCATCAATACATGGGATCCCTTTACATACTATTTTCTTTGCCTCATCACCTTTCAATTTTTGCTTCAGTTTTGCTTTGTCCTGAGTAAACATCTCTCTTCTTTTACATGAAAATTCTTTTTTCTGATTCACGCAATTTCCTATTTGATCATGCATCAAACATTCTTTTAGACCAACCTCGTAGCAATGAGCAATTAGATGACAGTCATTTTTAGTAGGAAAATCACATGTCTTTGTGTAACCCCATTTCCAACAAGACTTAAACACCCGAATTCCTCCTATTATTTTTTCTCCAGAATCAACACAAGTTTTACCACCATCATGACATCTCGCAGTTCCAGATTTTCCATCAGTAGTACGCCAATTTATTTTATCTCTTATTCCACTTGCATAAGCAAAAAATGGAAACAGTGTTAAACTAAGATAAAAAAATAGTATTAATTTTTTTGACTGCATCTCTCATCCCACCTTGGCTCACTCCATTTATCACAAATATCATCACCCTCTCTATAGCTATATGTAATACCATATGTATTCCAGGCATGTCCCTTACCACCAAGTGGAAAAACACCACCTTCTTGCCAAACCGTCATGTTGTCGCTTATATCAAAAATACGGCCCCTAGTTATATTATGTTTTTTGGCTAAAAATGGTTTTAAATGCGGCACACTATTATGTGGTGGGCCAAACATACCTCTAGGGCCCCATCTTCGCGAATTTGATGAAAATAATTTCATCTCAAAAATCCTGTCTGCTACATGGTCTGAATAAAGAGCTGAAGGACACGCAGCTAGTAATTCCCTTCCCTGTATCTTTACAGTCGTAGTTTTCCACTCATCCCACTTCTTATTAGGTTTTTCACAATGAATTGTCATTACATCATTACAGCTATATATATTTCTAGGAAACTCACAAAAATGCGGATCGTACTCGACTTCCTTATGCTGCGATGTTTCTATTTCTATATAATATGGATCTTCTATTTCTTTAGTTTTTTCATCCTTTGGTTCACAATCAATGCCATTGCGTCTCAACACTTCTGTTAACTTTGCAAGTTTCGACTCTGTGAGAGCTACAATCTCGTCCACATCTCTTTTATGAGCCATAGCGCCTGGTCTTGTATAATCAGTTTCAAAATTATTCTCCCTAAAATAATCGTTAGTCTCTGATCCTTTAGCTTCCAGGCCTCTAGATTCTAATGACATATCATCTATTCCCTTTAAATCACCGACTAGCGCCTCATTCGGGCTAAAAACTTCCGCCATAGCACCACCACCAACATTTCTAGATGCATCTTCCCTTAAAGCATTATTATTAGCTTCAAAACTGCTTCTATTTTGTATTTCATCAAATTCTCTTGTTACCTCGTTTCTATTAGTTTTAGTAGGTATTTTAACCGCTGCTGAAGCAAAGATCTTAGCTGGCATAAATATTCCTAAATAAGCTATTACAATGAATAGAGAGTAATATGTTTTCATATGTTATGATCTCTCTTCTCTATTGCTGCTTCCTTCATTTCCCCAGTATCTATAAATTCATTTAATGCCGCTCTAATTCCTATATTACCAACAATTTTGTCATAGTTTATTTTGCATGAAGTTTCAGTAAAACATTCTTCTTCTTTATATAAAACAAAACTGGGAACATTTTTAATACCAAATCTAGCAAACGCCTCATCGTCAATAATAACTCCTGCTTGGTTTTTCTTCTCCTCTGGGTTCATACCAACAAGTTCTACTATCAACTTACTTAGCTCTTTAAAGCTTCCATTTGGAAGTCCTTTGAAAACCAAAATACCATCATAACGAGCCGCTTCTTCATAATAATTTTTAAGTAAAGATTTAGGCATTGAAGTGGAGACAAAAATATGAAGTTGGGGTTTTGTATTTGGAAATTCCTCCTCTGCTGCTTCTGCGACATTAAATTGCTCTATTTTTTTCATATGTAATTCATTTATAATTTTTTCTAACTCAGCGTCTTCTGCATATACATAAAAGCCCTTGAGTATAAGGGTTATAGCTATAAGAAATCTCATCATTTTTAAAATGCACAGCAATTTTTCTTTCTCCATATTAAGTACCCCCAATCTTGACCATCATATGGATACTCTTTGAGTGGAGAGTATAGTGTATCCGTCAAACCTAAAGGCCAGCATCCGAGAGGCCCAGAGGAAGATTTAGGATTTACCATCTGTAACTTGTACTGACTTTTTTTAATTTTAAATGCCCTAGATTTACGACATAATTTACCATTCATAGAAGCATCATTAGTTGAGGTTTCTTGAGCAAGTCCTAGTCTATGCATTTTGGAAATAACTCTTGTAGTTAAGAGACTACTATTCTGAACGCCACCTACATGATCAGCATTTGCTCCTGATAATGGATACATATTACCCCAGCATCCAGCACACCAAAAAAGACTATCCATTGGACTAGATACTGTAGCAGCTGTACAATCTAATGCGCATGCAGCTTGAGCTATAGGATTACCAAATAACCATACTTCTGGATTAATTAACTGCTGCAATTTGTCATCATTCCATGTAACGTCAAACTCACTCATATAAGCCACATCAAATGTAGATTTTTCTAAGCAAATAAAATCTGTGATAAGCTCAAGCCAATAAATAAGTGGGTAAATATAATAATGCACATGATAAAAGCTATGATGAGCATGATGACTACCGTACCCTCTTTGGTAACTTGAAACTTTTGTCATACGCGTTGGCCCCATTTGCACTCCACCTAGATTTGTCATGCAGTAAGGAGTTCTTGTAATATCAACAAGACGAGTAGGTTCCCAAAATCCGATTGCAACTCCAGGGATAGGAACATTAGCTTTAGTGCATGAACAAATAGGGCTTGGAAGAGCTGTGGGGTTTGCTATATCTCTATTTTTGGGGCCACCACCACGTGCGACTGGTATTGGGCCAATGCTTATAGGAAGTAAACAACTCCAGCAAATGTCAGTTATTGGATTCACGAAACGACCGGAACATGGAAAGGATGCATAAATTGATATGGGCATGAAAATAGTAATTATACAGGATAATATTATTCGCATTTTGCCTCTATAATGCTCAAAAATTTCTCCTTATTTTCTTGGAATACTGTAGCTGGTACTTGTCTTATACCAAATTTCTTTGTCAATTCTCCAAATTGGTCAAAATATATATCCATAGCTAACTCATCTGATAGATCTAATGGGCGACCAGCAACAAGAATTACCTTTATATTGTCAGTATTTTTAGCTAAAAATAATTCCTTTTTTAACCAGCTAATTTGTGCATTATCTCGTGAATCTATAAAGAAAAGTCTCCTGTCAAAATCCATGTAATCTAAAGGATTTACCTTAGTGCCAGCCTTATGTAGTACATCGCTATTTGGAAGTGTCGTATCTTCAGTTAAAATATATGTAGGGTCAAAAATGAAGCTTCTATTTTCTATAGTTTTTGTAATGCCTGTTATTGGCTCTGGTTCTTCTATTCTTTTTTTTGTATCATTTATCATTTTTTGTTGCTGTTTTTCTATATCAATATTTTGTAATTTCCTCTTTACCATAGATAAAAAACCCTCTTCTCTTATCTCAAACACATGTCCTATTTTTCCAAAATCCTTAGCTTCGACATTTAACGCAATAATGGTAAATATTAGTATAATACATCTAGAGGCCATATTTTTTTTGAGCTATAATTTCTATCGATTCATCTAATTCAAAGCCTGAATCCACAAGATCATTTAATGCTTTAAATATCTCTGCATCTGTTGAGTAAAGTATTTTTGAGTAATGATCTAATACTAGTCTTCCTACTATTTTGACTCCAGTTGTACAAATTAAAGCTTCTGCATATTTATCTTTGGAAATGCTAATTGATTTAATGAGCGGCACTATGTCTTTAAAAGCCTCCGAATCTTTAAAACTATTTATGCCTTTTTCGTCCTGTTTTAAAAGCAGAGTCCAAGTACTGTTTTGAAGTATTGCTTTATGATGTTCTCCATTCTGTAAATCTGAAAAATTCTGGACACAAACGACTAAACTTCCACCATATTTTCTAATAGTTCGTGCAAATTCTGCTAAAAACTTTGCTGCATAATCAAGAATCATCCACGCTTCATCCACTATTAGTACGAATCTTCTGCTTCTGTTTCCAGTGAGTACTTGCATGAAAATCTGCATTCCAATAATTTGCAATACTACTGCTAAAAGCAAAGGGTCCTTTTTTATTTCCTCAAATTCAAATATAGTAATTTCTTTATCGAACTTAGCTTGTTCAGACTTGCTAGATGTTTCTTTACCGAAAAACTTCCCATACAAACCATTCTTACTGTAAGAGAAAAGGCTTAAGGATAGATTTGTTGCAACCTCACTATGTTCTTCCTCGCGAAGCATTTCCGAAAGCTTTGTGATATCGAAGTTAGTGCCATGGGTTTCTAGACCTTTTATTATAGATTTTTCTATAATGGACTCTTTCAAATTATCGCCTTTGGCTCCACTCATAGAGCAAATTATGCTTTTTGCGTAAGCGATTGCAGTATTCCTATCTTCGCCTAGCATATTAGAACTAAAGCCAAAAAAAGGGTTAAGAGATATGTTGCTATTACTTCCAAATTCTATTATTTCTCCACCGAGAATTTTGCAAATATTTTTAAAACTTTGACCTATATCCAAAATAAAAATTTTAGCCTTTTGGGCAATCATATTAGTTGCGAGCTCTTGTAGAAATACTGATTTTCCTGAGCCAGAAGGGCCGAATATACATATATTATAATTGCCACTTGAGATTCTATAAAATGGATTCCAATGAAACAACTGCCCCCTTCTTCCTATTAAAAGCATGCCTGGCTCTGGTACACCCTTCCATTCAGCATGTATAGGTAGCTTGGCTACTAGTTCTTTGCTCAGTGCTGTTTTTGTAAGTTTAAAATGGCTAAGATGTTTCCACAAAGCAGAGCTTTGCAAAGGCAATATAGATAACAAAGCTGGGAGTTGAAAATATTTGTTCACCTCCAGATTCCAATCAAAAATATTATAGAGCGAAAAGAGACTTTGTTGAGCTTCATCTATAAAATTTGATGGAGCAGTAATCATAATTTGAAAATATTCACTTAGAAATCTTTCGCCATTTTTTGCTCTATCTGCTATTTCTTTCCACTCAAAAGCATCACGTTTTATATCTCTGTTATTTCTGGAATACCATTGTTCTGATGAATCAATTACAGATTCGCCTTTTTTTACTATTGCGTTCTGAGTCGCTTTATTTAAATTATTGGCAATTGTATAAGAAATCATAAATCTGCTTGGAATAGATAAATGGTCTCTAGTACCTTCACCAAGTAGCTTGACCATTTCACTAAGACTAAATTCCTTTGGAGCGTCTAATATAAAATAACATTTAGAACTAAGGCCTGAATTTCGATGTTCTATTCTATCTTCCAAAATATCATGCTTAAAGCCAGGGGTAAGAATTTGATCAGCAATTATTCTATTTGGGTCATAGCTTTTTGATTTTTGTTTGACCAGTGAATTATCAAGTTCTAATATTTCTATAACTAATTTTATAAGATCTTCTACATCGCAAATTCTAGGATTCAAATTTATAGATTCAAATTTTTGCTTTAAATTTTGCATGAATATTTTTAGCTTCTGAAACTCTCTACTACTAGCCCCGGTCTTATAGGTAAAACTCAAATATAGTTTAAAATCACGAGGTATAATTCCTTTAGAATTTTCAAAATCAGATGCTAGATTGGAAAGAAATTTATATCTGTTTTTAGTTAGTTTCTGAATAGAACGAATTTCTGATATGCGGCGAGATTCCCAATATTGCAAAATCTTTTCTATGTTGTTACTAGCTATAAGTAAAAATTGCATCCAGCCATTTTCAAGCATTTCGCTATTAAAAAAATGCTCGAGATTTTTTATCACGGTCTCATCGCTGCCAACAATTGGCGTGAGTTCCATAATAAAACCAGATAAACCCTCATCACTTAAAAATATTGAGGTTTCTTCATCAAAGTACCTGTATGAAAGATATTCTGAGAGACTTTGCGCCCCATCAAGATTTTCTTTTATCAAATCATGTATTTTTTGGCATGTATTTATTCCCATAACTTGAGATGTACTATCCAACCCAAAATATTTTGCTATGTAAGCAGAAATTTCCGTGAAATTCATGTTATTCATAAACTCCTTTCTCTCATACATTTTGGCCTGCTATATATGCTATCCATCGTCCCAGTATCTATTTTTTTATCTATAGAATGAAGCATTTCACAATTTAGACCTTTTGCATCAGGACATATAAATTTTGAGGGATAGCTAGCACAAGCTGTTAAGGAGGAAATAGCGATAGAAGTCATTGCGAGAACCGATAGGCGCTGAAGCAATCGATAAAATTTTACCAAAACTACTTTATGTATGGATTGCCGCGTCGCTCTAACGAATCCCTCGCAATGACTTCTAGCTACTTTATAACCCATAACCTACCTCGCCTCATTACTGATTTTCTGAATAACATCTACACTGCCTAAATAGATGCCTTTGGTGAATACTACGTCAACTTGTGTACCTCCAGGGATGAGCAATATAGGAGACATGTTTTCGGCCTGTTTAATGTAGTAATCTGCAATTTTCTCTGCGCTATTTCCCATTCCAGACAAAGAATTGTTTCGTAATTTATCTCCTGTGTTTTGTCTTTGAGTCTGTAATGAGCCTAACGCGCCCAGAGCAAATTGTCCTTCAGATTTCATAGTATTGGCAAAACCACTTAATATACCTCCTATAGCAGCATTTCTTATATGTTTGTTACTCATGTCTACTACGCGCCCTTTGATTCCATTCATCCCATCATCTCCGTATATAACACCAGATATCTTTGTTGTAATAACTTCATCTGAAAGCTTATTTAAGCAAATCATGACCTCAGCTCTAATCACTGCACGTTCGCTTGATAGATCTCCATATCCACTACCTAATATTCTGCATTGCTTTAAATCAGTGTTGAAATTCTTAGGTAGATTTCCTCTATCAGTAATTCTTATTACTACTGGTACAGGCTCGCTTGGGCTACCTACAGAAGTGGAAACGGCCATTCCTCCAAGAAGAATACCTCTCACATAAGATGTTTCTGGAATATAAGGCTTACTATCTTTGGTTATTAGAATATTTGGATCATTGCTGATGTTAATAAGAGAAATATGTCTATTAGGTGCTTCTACATCACTTCCAGCATTACTGTTTTGTTGATTTTTCATCTCCGTTATTTCGTGTAAAGCATCTCTTAAATCATTTTGTGCCAATATTAGTTGCTGCTTTAACTCTGAAATCTCAAGTTTATTTTGTATTTTCAGCTCTTCTGATTCTACGTGAAAAGCATGACTCATATTATTTATTTGCTCTTTCATAATATTATCGCTTTCGACTAGCATATCTTCGAAATGGTTCCTCCACATTTTGTCCAAATCTAATGCAGCTTCAGCAAGTTCTATTTTTATAGGGGGATTTTTGGTTGTTATAGAGTTTTGATCATTTTTTTTATCTCTCACTAAAAAACTAATCCCGAGACCTGCGATAACTAGCCCTAAAATAAATAGTCCCGCTATTAAACATTGCTTTAAATATATATCTCTAATCTTGTATGAATGGATCAATGAGAAAAAATTACACAGCTTATTTTTCATCCGATTTACCTATCACATTATCTAAGCTAATGACTATCGTTTGACCGAAATCATCTAATATTTGCAGAGACAGATCCTGTACCTTATGACTATTACTCACAATCGTAATATCTATCACTTCTCCTATATGGGCCTTTGGAATGATAAATATATTATTTCCACTACTATCATGAATAAGCTGATATAGAGTCTCATCACCTATAATTTCTTTAATTCCATAATTTCCAAAATTAATACGATTTTGAGATTTGATGCCAATATAGGATTTGATCCTGTGATGTGGGTTGTAATTATATATTCTCGCCTGAACATATTCGTAAGATGCAAATACATCCATGCTTGATCTAAATATTATATATCCACCAACAACTAAAAAAATGAGACTGAATTTGGTATAGTTTTTATTCATTCCGCCTCTTTGTTGATTCTTGAGAAAGATTTTAGCCTTAAGCTTCCACCAACATATTCAAATTGCAGTATGTAGCTTTCTTCTTTTGTAGAACTTCCTCTTTTTCCGTAGGAGCTTGTCAATACTCCATGAGCTATCACATTTAAATTTTCAATGTCAATTTGTACTTCTTTTACGGTAAAATAAGTGGCAAGATCAAATTTTTTGTATTTTTCCTCTGCATCAGTAAAATATTCTTGTATTGTTTTAATGCTTGTGGGGTCACTACTCATGCTATATTTAAGAATAATGGATTTCTTATGCGATATATCGCTGCTACTTATATCTAATAAATTACTTAAAAAAAGCAGTGATGTTTCTTCCAAATAACTATGCGAAACTGCATTATTTGATAACCACATATCTTGCCTGATGCCTGGTACCATAAATATTTTTTCATCAGAAATAATAATTTTAGC